>CATPCO010000030.1 GCA_955652925.1 uncultured Xanthobacteraceae bacterium
AGGAGATCATCCGGCCGCAGGCCATCATCACCTCCAACACCAGCTCGCTGCCGGCAGAGCGCATCTTCGCCGATCTGAGGCACAAGCAGCGTGCCACCGTTACCCATTTCTTCGCGCCGGCATGGCGCAATCCCATCGTCGAAATCATCCGGTGGTCCGGCGCCGGCGCGGGGTTGATCGACGATCTCAACTGGCTGTTCTGCATGACGGGGAAGGTGCCCCTCAATACCGCCGACGTTCCCTGCTTCATGCTCGATCGGATTTTCGATAACTGGTGCAATGATGCTGCTCTCCTGCTCGAGCGAGCGAGCGCGGCCGAGATTGACAGCATAGCGATGGAATTCGTGCATGCCGGGCCGTTCCGCGTCCTCAATCTCGCCAACGGCAATCCGATCATCATCGAGACCAACACGCTGCAGGCGGACGAGGAAGGCGAGCATTATCGTCCCGCGCCGATCTTGCGCTCGGTCGAGACGTGGCGCACCGCAGGCCCCCACCCTCACCCTCCCCCGCTTGCGGGGAAGGGAAGGTTGGGGGGCGACGTAAGCAGCGAAACCAAATCCGCCGTTCGCGATCGCCTGCTTGCAATCCTGATCTCGCAAACGGTTGATATCCTGGACCGCAAGATCGGGGAGGCGGGCGATCTCGATCTGGGTTGCCGTCTGGCGCTTGGATTTCGAAAGGGGCCGCTCGAGCTCATGCGTGGGATCGGCGAGTCCGAGGTCGCCCGGATCATGGCGCGCAGCCGGGAGGAGCGCCCCGGACTGCCGCAGCCGCGGCGGGCCGTTGGGGATTATCAGGATTTCCTCCGCCACGTCCTCGTCGATGAGATCGGCGACGTCAAAGTTATTACGCTGCGCCGTCCGGAAGCGCTCAATGCGCTCAACGACGAATTGACCGACGAAATTCTGTCCGTGCTGCGCCGTTTCGAGGACGATGCTGCGGTGCGAGGTTTTGTGCTCACGGGTTACGGGCCGCGCTCATTCTGCGCGGGCGCGGATATCGGCCGGTTTCCCGTGATGCTGGGCGACGCGCAGGCAGCGGCGCAATATGCGCGCGATTGCGCGCGCCTGCTCGTTCACATGGACGGGATGCAAAAGCCGATTATTGCCGCGCTCAACGGCATAGCTCTCGGCGGCGGCCTTGAAATGGCGCTGCGCTGTCACCGCATTGTGGCAATGCGGGAAGCCATGCTGCAGCTGCCTGAGATTCTACTCGGGATTGTGCCGGGATTGGGCGGCATGGTTGTCCCGTATCGGCGCTGGCCCAAGGCGGCAGCGGCCTTTCACAACATGATTTGCAGGGCGCAACGCGTGCCCGCCAAGACCGCGCATGCGTGGGGAATGGTCGATGCACTCGTTGACGATCATGCAAGCTTGCTCGAGGCGGCGATCGCACGCGTTCAAGCTCTGGCAGGCGCTCCATTGCGGGATCGTTTTGCTGCCGGTCCCGTCTCCATCGATCCGCCGGGGAACATCGAGCCGGTGGCGGAGAATGGACTGCATCTGAGCCCGGAAGTTGCCGCGCTTGCCCGGCAAGCGATCATTGAGGCGGCTGCGGCACCCAACCTCGATACCGCGTTGGAACTCGGCTGTCGGGCGTTTGGCAAGAGCGCCTGCACGGCGGCGGCGCGCGAGGGCATCGAAGCATTTTTGCAGCGCCGTCCGGCGGATTTCAGCAAGACGGGATAGGTTTGACAGCGAATCTTGCTGTGCACAACACGCCTCATGATGTGGTAGCGTATGCTCGTCGGCCCATGGGAGGGCTCGGTGAGGCGGCGACGCACTACAAGCCGTAGACCAGCGAAAACGCGGCACGGCGGCACGACCAAGCGCAAGCGGAATAACGCGCCGACGGCCGCGCGCCGAGGTGGTTCGTCCACTGCCGATCTGCAAGAACAACTCTGGCGCCAAGCGCGTGAACTTGAAGAGGCCCGCGCCGCGCAGGCCGTTATTGCAATCGAGAACACGCGGCTGCTCAACGAGCTACGTGAGTCCCTGCAACAGCAGACCGCCACCGCCGATGTGCTCAAGGTCATCAGCCGCTCCAAGTTTGAACTCCAGCCGGTGCTCGATACACTGGTGGAATCGGCGGCCCGGCTGTGCGAGGCCGATTGCGCGTTCATTTTCCGTCGCGAAGGCGAGATGTATCATATGGCTGCCTGCCATGGTTTTTCTGAACAGTACCGGCAGTTCTTAAGGGAGCATCCGATTGGGCCGGGACGCGGCACACTGATCGGTCGTACTGCTCTCGAAGGCCATACTGTCCACATTCCCGATGTATTGGCGGACGCGGAATACACCTGGACCGAATCGACAAAGCGTGGCGGCCAGCGCACCATGCTCGGTGTCCCGCTGTTGCGCCAGGGAACACCCATCGGTGTAATATCAATGCACCGGTTTGCGGTGCGGCCGTTCTCCGACAAGCAGATCGAGCTGATAACTACCTTCTCGGATCAGGCGGTTATTGCGATCGAGAACGTACGACTGTTGGACGAGCTACGCCAGCGCACCGATCAGCTTGGTCGCTCGGTCGGAGAGCTGCGCGCGCTCGGCGAAGTGAGCCAAGCGGTCAATTCGACGCTCGATCTTGAAACCGTGCTCACTACGATCGTCGCCAAGGCGACCCAGCTTTCCGGCACCGAGGCCGGCGCAATCTACGTACTCGATGAAGCGCAACGCGAATTCCGGCTGCGTGCGACCTACGGCATGAGCGAGGAATTGATCGCGGCAATCACGGACCAGCACGCTGCCCTCTCCAACGCCGTCAGCGAGGCGGCCGAGCAAGGTGAGCCCGTGCAGGTGGCCGACCTGCAAAACGAGCCGCCATCCATGGTCAACGACATCATCATGAAAGCTGGTTATCGCGCGCGGCTGCTCGTCCCACTGATTCGCTCCGGTCAAACCGTCGGCGCGCTCGTGGTGCGCCGCATGCAGCCTGGCGAATTCCCCAAGAGCACAATTGAGCTTGTGAAAACTTTCGCCGCGCAATCGGTGCTGGCGATCCAAAATGCGCGTCTATTTTCCGAGATCGAGGTCAAGAGCCGGCAGCTTGCCGCCGCGCGCGATGCCGCCGACGAAGCCAACCGCACCAAATCGAGCTTCCTGGCCAACATGAGCCACGAGCTGCGCACCCCGTTGAATGCTATCATCGGCCTTAGCGACATGCTGGCGAGCAATACTGCGCGCTTTGGGACCGATAAAGCGCTTGAGCCATTACGTCGCGTTCACCGTGCGGGCACGCATCTCCTCGGGCTGATCAACCAGGTCCTCGACCTGTCGAAGATCGAAGCCGGGAAGCTGGAGCTCAATCTGGAGAGCGTCAGCATTGCGCCGCTGGTCGAAGAAGTCATCGGCACCGCACGTCCGCTCGCCGAGCAGAACAAGAATCGGCTGTCCGTGGAATGTCCAGGCGATCTCCCGCCCATCGAAGCCGACGCCATGCGGGTTCGGCAGATTCTCCTCAATCTGCTGAGCAACGCCTGCAAGTTCACGAAGGACGGCAGCATAATTCTGCGAGTGCGCCCGGTTGCGCATCAAGGGCAGGATTGCATCGCGTTTGCAGTGGCCGACTCCGGAATAGGGATGACGCCTGAACAGCTGGGACGGCTGTTCGAGGAATTCTCGCAGGGCGACGCCACCACCGCACGCCAGTATGGCGGGACCGGCCTCGGCTTGGCGATCACGCGCCGCCTCTGCCAGATGATGGGCGGCGATGTATCGGTGACGAGCGAGGTGGGCAAAGGGTCGACCTTTACGGTCCGCCTGCCGGTCGCTGCGGCCGTCGTTGCCGCGCGCGACCAACCCAGCGAGACTGTGACAGACGTGCCGTCCGGCGACTGCGTGCTGGTGATCGACGATGACGCGACCGCCCGCGATCTTATTGCGGACTATCTCCGCCAGGCCGGATTTGCGGTGATCACGGCCGCGGGCGGGGCCGAAGGACTCAAACGCGCCAAGGATCACCATCCGATCGCGATCACGCTCGATGTCATGATGCCCGATATTGACGGCTGGACGGTGCTGGCGGCTTTGCGCGGCGATCCGCAGCTTGCCGGTATTCCCGTGGTCATGGCCACCATCGTCGACGAGCGCCGGCAGGGGATGACGCTGGGAGCCGTCGGATACCTGACCAAGCCGATCGATCGTGACAAGCTGGTCGAGATCATCCGGCGCTATGGAGCACCCTCCGGGCCGACGCAGGTGCTTGTCGTCGAGGACGACGCGACGCAGCGCGAGCGCGTCCGCAGCTGGCTTGAGCCGCCGCAATGGCTGGTAACGGAAGCGGAGAATGGA
>CATPCO010000031.1 GCA_955652925.1 uncultured Xanthobacteraceae bacterium
ACGAATTACCCGGCGGCAAAGTCTGCGCCGTTGCCGGGTTCGTGTAGAGGCCCGCCAGAAACAGTCCCAAGCCCCAGATCCAGTTGTGTGCCCGCATGCTCACGTTCCCGCCTGTCGAATTGCCCGTGATAAGGTGACCTGCTTATTTTTAGCGTGGCATTTTGCAGACGCAATTGGAAGCGAGCGGTTTCAAGTCCAGCCGTTTATGGGGGCGGCTTTACCGAAACGGTGATCGAGTCTACCATCAACGGAACAATCACCTCCGCGAACCCGGCCATGTAATTCCCGACACTATAAATTCGCGGGAATGGGCCACATGAGGCTGTGCCGATGTCGTATCGATCGATTGTCTGCGACAGATCTACACATTGCTGAAGAACCGTTCCTCCTACGAGATATGTCGTGTTGTCCGACTTAATTCCGAACGCAAAATAATAGAACTTTCCCTGGAGAAAATTCCCGGACGGGTGGGGACACTCGCCGGCGTTGACCGGGTACCAACCAGTGGTTCGAAATCGGGCGTCGGTCACACTGTTGAGGTAGATGAACACGAAATAGAGTGTCAGCCCACTGTTGTTGCATACCCGAAAGGAAAATTGACCGGGGGCAGGCGGAGGAGGCGGCGCGTTCTGCGCTTGTGCTGGTTGCGCCAGCAAGCCCGCACAGACTGCTCCCAGCGTCCACACCAACCTCAACAGGCGCATGGCGTTTGCTCCCTCTCAATCGCGTGCTGCATTTGCCGTTGTGCTTCAAGCGCTTCCTGCGGCAAAGAGGGACGTGCTGTCCACTTCGCATTCTTTCTGGTAGTTCGTATACGGCCATGGAACTGGTGCTCATCCTCGGAATGGTGCTCACGGCAGCAGGCATACTGGTCGGCCTTTACTTGCCCGTCCTTGCCTCTCATTTCGCGACGCCGGAGAAAATTCGGCTTTATGCGATCATCGGTGCAGTCTTGGTCGTGCTCGGAACGGCGACCGAGATTTTTGCGCTTTGGCCGGTTGAAGTGGAAATCGATCAGCAGTCGAGCAGTGACTGAGACCCGATTTGCTCCCTGCTGCGCAGATGCTCCGATCGCGCCATCGCGCCATTCGCCATCTACCCAGTTTCACGTTTTGCAGCAGAGCTGTTCTCGGGCATCGCCGGCTTTCTTGCTCAGGACGGCACGACGACGCGCGCGTTATGAAGAAACAGCGCCCGTACTTTGTCCCAGAAATCTCCGCCCAGCACAAACAGGCTCGCGAGCGTAATGAGGTCGAGCCCGATATTGACCCAAACGCGCAGGACGTAGTCCTGCGGCAGCCAAGAGGGAGCGTAGCTCGCGATCCAGGCGTAGAGCGTGGGACACACCAGCATATAGAGACCGACCTTGTAGCGCGTGCTGCTAACGTTACCGGCCGGCTTGAGTGTCTTGAGCAGCCCCTTCGCCTTGTCCCGGATGCGCTCATAATTTTCCTTGCCCATCAGCGCGACAGCCGGAATCAGCATGATCTCGAAACCGAGCACGAGAATGCTGCCGACGATGGTCTTCACGCTGTCTGGCCAATTCGTCGCCGCCACCGCAATCGTGCCTGCCGGCATGATCAGACCCAGGATCAGAAGGGCCACCCCCAATTTCAGGCGGGTATCGGCGCTCATTTATAGTCTCCGTTTGCACTGACAGGCTCCGCTGCGGCGATGCCCGGCGATTGCTCGCTCCTCCGGGCCACGCAGACGAATCGTATCCAGCAATTGTTGAGACGCTCTACCGTGCGGCGGCAGTCGTTTGCACAAGCATTCCTTCGACGCGGGGAAGCAGGCGTGCCGCTACGACCTGATGCCCGACAGCGGTCATGTGCAAGCCATCCCAGCCGCGATATCGAGGGTCGTAACACGCACTGCCGTCCACGAAAGTGGCGCCATATTTCCTGGCCATTGCGCGGCCTGCGGCATCCCACCCGCGATGGAAGAAGCCGCACAGGACAGTGTTGATCCGCCGGGCGGCGAGGCGAGACAGTATGCCTTCGATGCTGGCCGCCATTGCGGCGGAACTACTCCCTATCATCACGTCGTTGTAGCCGCCCTGCACGATCACGAGCCGCGTCCCCGGGGGGACGTAGCTGTCCAGACGGGCAAGCATGTTACGGAGCGTGTCGCCGCTGATTCCGGCGTTTGCTACCCGAACGTCGTACCCGTTGCTTCGCAGCATCGCTTGCAAGCGGGCTGGGAACGCGTTCTCACGGCCTACGCCGTAGCCCGCGGTGTTGCTGTCGCCCAGAGCGACAACGAGAGCGGACTGGGAGTGCGCGCCGGGAGCGAACAGGAACGTGCTCAGTACGATCAACCCGGCAATGAGGCCTCTTGGGACGATCATGGTGACACGCGGCTGTGGGACTCGGAACGTTAATTTCGCATGGTTAACAGAGTGTAAATTCGGCCTGCAGGCGGACGGTGTGAACCGGATAGATGGTTTCACACGCGACCGAGCGGGCTCACGGAATCAGTACTGCACCGCAAATGACGAGGACTGTAGCTCGGCGGCCACAATTCACACAAAGCCGCGAACGATCCACAGAAAAGCGCTTGCAATGCGATCAGCTTGTCCATGACTCAAGGAATGGCGTCCGCTGAGACGTGCGTAAGGTCAGTCCCTTCGCGCGGCGGTGGCTTCGCTCACCGCACCCGCTGCGGCTCACGTGGTTGAGGCTCGCGCGCCGGAGGAGGTGAGGAGGGCGCAGGCTCCGGCGGCTCCTTCGGCGTAAGATTCGGCATCGGGATTTCCCGCTCGCCGACGCGCACGATGTCACCGATCTTATGGTGGTGCTTGGTTCAAACAGTTTTCCAGGAGGCCACAACGGTAAGCCACCGTGCTTTGCACCGCAGGATGCTGATTCCCTGCCGCAAGCCGATGTTATGCTCGCCCAGAAGATTGCGCTCGAGACCGACGAGGTCTCAGGGCGCGCTGAGTACGACCAGGCACAATTGGCAGGTTGATGAACTGGCCTGCCACGGGCGCCGCAACCCGCTAATCCGAAGGTCCGAGCACCTGCATGAGTGGCAGAAGCTTATCGAAATACCTTGTCACCAAT
>CATPCO010000032.1 GCA_955652925.1 uncultured Xanthobacteraceae bacterium
CTTTCCGTGCCCGATATTGTGACCAGCGGCGGACTCTTGCGTCCGATCGCGCGCGAGGCATCGTTGCGCCTCATCCGGGTGTGCAAGGAGGATGAGTGCATCGGCATCGCATCGGGCCTGTGCTATTGCGACAAGCGCGCGCTGAGCCTCATCCAGCACACCGGCTTTCTGGATTCCATCAACGCCATCCGTGGCGTCGCGGTCGAATATGCCCAGCCGATCTGCATGATGATCGGTCTCCTCGGCCATGATCCCTACACCAGCCCGCGCAATTCGCCGCGCTACGGCGTGCGCATCATCGAGCCGATCCTCGAAGCCATGGGCATTGCGCATCATCTGATCAATGAGGACGGCGATATTAAGAAAATCGCGCCCGCCATCGAGGCGGCTTACGCGGGCTCGCAGCCGGTTGCGCTGCTGATCGGGCGGAGGCCCTCATGATGCAACGGGACGAATGTTTCCGCGTGCTGGCGCGCCATGTCGGCGATGCGATTGTCGTCTCGACCTACAGCTCCGCCTTCGAGTGGCTCGATCTCGGCGAACGTGCGCTCAATTATTTCTCCGTCGGCGCCATGGGTCTTGATTCCTCCCATGCGCTGGGGCTTGCGCTGGGCCGGCCGGACCGGCGCATCATCTGTCTCCAGGGCGACGGCAGCCTATTGATGAATCTGGGCTCGCTCGTCACCATCGCCGCCGCGGCGCCGAAAAATCTCGTGCATTTCGTGGTGCAGAACGGCACCTACGAGGCGAACGGAAGCCATCCGCTTCCGAGTACCGGCCTCGACTTTGCGGCGATGGCGCGCTCGGCCGGCTACGCGCAGGTACATGATTTCTCCGATCTCGGCAATTTCACCCAGCAGGCCGCCCATGTGCTCAATCAGACGGGGCCGGTCTTTGCGACGCTGCGCGTAGAGCGCTCGCGTGACCTGACCTACGATTATCCCAAGATCTACGATCCGGCGCGCCGCAAGGCGTTGAAGGAAGCGTTGCGGGATTGAACGGCCTGGCATGCAGGGGCGATCCCCGACGTCGCCTCTCATTGACATGCAAAACCGGCGTTGTTGCTCGGCACTGGGTGGGCCGCTATGGTCCGCACGCCGCGCAGGCGCGCGCTGCACGATGGGGCGTAGCCAAGTGGTAAGGCAGCGGATTTTGATTCCGCCATTCCCAGGTTCGAGTCCTGGCGCCCCAGCCATGCACAACCTGTTTTAGCCGAAGTTTCAGCCGAGGCTTGAAGAACGCGCGAACGCGCGGCGTTTCCGACGTATCGATGCTCTAGTATACGCGGCGGGCCAAGGACATCTCAAGAGTATCTAGAGGACATGTAAAGATTAAATCATGGCTTTCTGAAAGTCCTGATTGGCCGCAATGTGCATACTGTTGCCAGTGACCTCGCTCGGGCGAGGTCGGCACAGAGGAGCACGACAATGCCATTGATAGAGGTCCATCTGATCGAAAAAGTATTCAACCCTGAGCAAAAGCGGCAGATCATCCAGAAATTGACCGATGCCATGGTCTCGATCGAAGGCGAGAACATGCGGGGGGTGACTTGGGTGAAGATCTCCGAAGTCACCAGCGGCGAGTGGGGCATTGGCGGCAAGCCGCTGACCACCGAAGCGGTTAAGGAACTGGCGGCTGGCCGACACGCCGCGTGACAAGCCATCGGTCTGGCATCGCTGGAGGTATAGCCCCGACAGCGGTGCCAGCTACGCCAGCGCGTGATTCAAGCCACTTGCCCGCCATCGACGGTTCCATGATGGTAAAACCGGTGGCATTGCTGGCCGGCCGCGCCAAGCTCTTAGCGAAGCCGCTACCAATGTGCCATCAGCACCCCGATCCGCCGCGTCCGGTCCGGCTGCTGCCCGCGTGCCGCGAGCGGCCATGCCGCCGCCGCACCGCCGAGCAGCATGATGAACTCGCGTCGTCTCACGGACTCTCCGCCGGCTCAGGACCACAGGCTACCACATCGTTGAATCAGGAAGCTATGTTGTGCATCACAAAATTTGACTGCCCATGACCGCAACGGGTCAAAAGCACGTATTACCGCATCGCAACAACAATAGCCGCTTCACCTCGATCAGCAGACACGTGGCCCATTACCGGCCCCTACACCTCATCAGCTGTCGGCATTAAGGTGCGTAACGGGTGAAGACAAAGTCGCGAGCTTTGGCGGGCTCATGGCAGGGGAAGCAGGTTTTGTGCACCGCCTCGTCAGCAGGTTTACCGTCCGTAAAGTCAGCGAACCCCCAGCCGCCCGTCGCAGCGTATTTTTTTGAGTCCTTGACCATGAACTGAATATTCTTGGGCGCTCCGGCAATGAAAGATTGGACACGGCCGAAGACTTTGTTGTTTTCCTCCGACGAGACGTAATTCCAATGCAGCGCCGCAATGATTGTGCCGTCCGGGAACGGAAGCTGCCCTTCCCGATAGGCCTTGATCGCTACATCGTTGCCCAGTTGGGCGCGCAAATCGTTGAGGTTACCTTCTTCGTGGGCCACGGAGATCAATCTCCAGTCGCGGTATCCGGCGGGGATTTTGATTCCATAGATCGGGGCAGCCTCTCCATCGGCCTGACCAGATACGGGGGCCATGTAGGCGACCACGCCGGCCAGCGCTACAACTGCAAGCAGTGCCAAAACAATTCGTCTCATAGGACCTCTCCTTCAAACCGTTGTCTGCGGCTAGGTCGTCCGTCGGTCCTAGCTCGTGCGCCGCAGCGAGCACACGACGCGGCCCCCGTAGCGACGATTGAGCCTGCATCAGCGGTCTTTTCTTTGGGGCGTTTCGCGAGCAGGCCTGTCGAGCGCCCTTTTCACAAATTCAACGGAATCGATTGCCGCCCCGAGTTTGACGCGAAAACTGTCAATCGCCTCATTCATCGGCATCGGCAGTTCCCCCCACCAGTCAATAACGCCGCTCATCGCTTCTTCGACGGTTGCTATCATTTGCTCGATCGCCGCGTCGCGGTAAGTCTTCGCCATGATCTCGGTGCCTCTCTTTTCAGGGGCACTGCTGCAGCATAAAGTTTGCATCGAGTGTGCACACCACACGGTGCATTGGTGCGATCCGTACAGATGGTTCTAGGGCTGGCTATGATCCTGGGATACTCTGATGTGAAACGACCTCGGGCTCAACCTTTCTAATCGTGTCACCGTCGCAAACCGCAGCGAGGGTCGAAACCTTCATGATTGCAGTCTTGCCACAGACAGAACAGCTCCATCGTAACGCCAACGCGGAAGCCGCCGCAGCGCATTCGCAACGTGTATCGGGATGTTTCATTAGTGGTACTCTCCTTGTGGGCCTTGGGCGCCCAGCCGCCCAAAGGCGACCTTTGTCACGAGGCTCCAACCCATGCGGTTATCCGCATAAGCCGCTCGTCAGCTACCGGATTAATCGACAACTCTCCGTGTGGATTCTTCCTCCACTGTACGGCGACACACCATAATATGTCGCATCCTCGTCCGCTTTTCAGAGAGGGGGCGCCATGAAACTTGCCCAGGATTGCAGATTATCGAACTGGCGGAAAATAGTCGGCGGGTATCGACCTTCCTCGTCAGTGCGAGCATCTCGTCGGCGCGCGAGTGGCATGGGCGAAATTTCCGCCACGCTGGCGCGGCGGCAAGCTCTAAACTAACATTCAATTCGGCCCACTCAATGAAGGCCGGTTAGTGTCGTTGCGCCAAGTTGACGTGCAAGGCTAGCGAGACGGAGGTGCAAGCCGCAATGCCAATTGACAAGCGCGCCGGTTCTGCTGCCGAGGCGCTCGCCGACGTCTCGGATGGTGCGACCGTGCTCATATCAGGCTTCGGGGGGGCCGGTTTCCCCAACATCCTGATCCGGGCCTTGCGTGATCGCGGCCCAAAAAACCTGACATTGGTCGTGAACTCCGCGGTTCACCGTTACTCCTTTACGCA
>CATPCO010000033.1 GCA_955652925.1 uncultured Xanthobacteraceae bacterium
CAGTCCAAGCGATTCAGTGTGGATTTTGTTCAACGGCACTTCCAATGCCATCGGGCAGTACTGGTGGACGCGCGCACTGCATCTCGCGCCGGCGTCCGCGGTTGCTCCGTTCTATTATCTGTCGTTGATCTGGGCGAGCATTATGGGCTTCCTGATCTGGGGCGAGATGCCGACGGTGAGCCTGGTCATCGGATCTGCCATTGTCGCCGGCTCGGGTCTGTTTTTGTTCTGGCGCGAAACCAGGGTCCGGCGGGCCCGCATGGCTGAAGTAAAGGGCTCTCCGGACGAGTAATTAGGGCACCACTGTGGCCGCAGGCTGGCGAGAGCCTTCGTCGGTGTGCCCGTTTTGCCGCGCGCCAGAGCAATTCGGCGGCCTTAAGCCCGCAAGGGCTTGCCCGCACCCCGGGACGGACTGAAAATGGAGTTTGGCCTGCAACCGGCTGCTGTACGCAGTTGTGTGTTCGCGAGTGTTGCATGAAAAGATTTGTTGTATCGCTTTGGATTTGCTGGGCGGCGTATTGCGGGTATCAGTCCAACACCATCCCGCTCGCCTTCGGCATGACGATTCCAGAAGCGGCTGCAGCGCTCGGCGTTCCACTCTTCTACTATTCCGGACAGCACGGCTCCGAGATCTACCTCGCTTATGGGCAGGCCATGGTGGTCGGCGCCTATCCCGACGCCTCCGCGATTGCGCTCCAGTTCCGCAACGGCCGGTTGACCGGATGGAAGAAGGATTGGCGGCTGCGTCGATTCTAAGAGCAGCCGTGTGAGCGTGGTCCCGCTCTCGGTCCTCGATCTTTCCCCGGTCGCCGCCGGCTCGTCCGGCGCCGCTGCGCTGCGCAATTCGCTCGACCTCGCGCGCTTGGCCGAGGCGCTGGGATTCACGCGCTACTGGGTGGCCGAGCACCACAACCTGCCCTCGATTGCGAGCTCCGCACCCGAGATCATGATCGGACAGATCGCAGCCGCGACGCAGCACATGCGAGTGGGTTCCGGCGGAGTCATGCTTCCGAACCACGCCCCGCTCATGGTTGCCGAACGTTTCAAGGTCCTTGAAGCGCTCTTCCCCGGACGGATCGATCTCGGACTGGGTCGGGCACCGGGAACCGATCCGGTCACGTCCTTTGCATTGCGGCGCCGGCAGGACGGCGATGATGATTTTCTCGAAAGATTTCAGGAGCTCATCCTGTTTGAGAGTGGTGCGTTCCCGCAAGGTCATCCGTTTCGCGCCGTCCACGCCATGCCGCGGGACGTTCCCTTGCCGCCCATTTGGCTCCTTGGATCAAGCGGCTATAGCGCGCAGCTCGCCGCCCTGGTTGGCGCCGGCTTCTCCTTTGCCCACCATTTTGCCGAGCACGATGCCGTCTCCGCCATGTTGAGCTACCGTGAAGGCTTCAAGCCTTCAGCGGCGCGGGGAACGCCCTATGCGATCCTGGCCTGCGCAGTGGTGTGCGCGGACACGGATGCCGAGGCGGAGCGCCTTGCATCCACGATTGATCTGAATTTCGTGCGCAGGCGCAGCGGCGAATATCTGCCGCTCGCCAGTCCCGAAGAGGCGACGGCTTATCCCTATTCTCCGGCTGACCGCGCGCTCATTGCGCGCAATCGGGCGCGTCTCTTTGCCGGCAGCAAGGAAACAGTGCTCGCGCGGCTTGAACCCATGGCCGCCGCGACGAAGGCAGACGAGATCATGGTCACCACCATGCTTTACGATCACGGCGCCCGCCGCCATTCCTACGAGCTGCTGGCGCAAGCCTTCGGGCTGCAAGCGCGCGGCTCGTAGGTTGGGTCGAGTTCTTCACGAGACCCAACATCGGGTACCCGCGAAAGAGCGTTGGGTCTCGCAAAGCGCTCGACCCAACCTACAGCCCCTCATGCGGGGTAGGTCGGGTCGAGCTTGCGAGACCCCAACGAGGCAATGTCGGGTCACGCCGAAGGCCTCGATCCGACCAACGGTGTTGGCTTTGCCGCGGTGAAAGCTTAGAAATTGCCGCACCCCCGGAGCTCCATTGCGCGGGGGACAGCTTTGTAGCTCGTTCCTAAGCTCTCACAGGAGGTCCTCTTGGGTAAGCAGTTTACGCTCACGTCCACCGACAAGTTTCAGCTGGGTGCCTATCGCGCCGATCCGTCGGGCGCGCCAAAAGGCGGCATTGTCGTCATTCAGGAAATCTTCGGGGTCAACCATCACATTCGCGCGGTCTGCGACCGGATGGCAGCCGAAGGCTATGCCGCCGTCGCGCCTGCTCTGTTCGATCGCCAGGTGAAGGACTTCCAGAGCGGCTATTCGCCCGATGAGATCGCCGAAGCGCGCAAGTTCGTGGCCAATCCCGACTGGAACGCGATGTTGCGCGACACGCAGGCCGCCATTGATGAGCTTAAGGCCCCGGTGGCGATCATGGGCTTCTGCATGGGTGGCACCATTGCATTTCTCGCCGCCTGCCGGCTCAACGGCCTGTCTGCTGCCGTCTGTTATTATGGCGGACAAATCGCGAAGAATGCCGATGAGAAGCCGAAGGTGTCCACAATCATGCATTTCGGCGAGAAGGATGCGTCGATTCCCATGAGCGATGTCGAGATGGTCAAAAAGAAGCGCGGCGCCGATTGCGAGATCTACGTCTATCCGGACGCCCAGCATGGCTTCCACTGCGACGAGCGCGGAAGCTTCCACGAGCCGAGCGCCAAGCTCGCGTGGCAGCGCTCGATGGCGTTTCTGCAGAAGCATATGAAGAAGTGATTGGCTGCAGGTTGCCGATGTAGGGGCGGGTTTGAAACCCGCCCCTACCGCGCTCGCAGTAGCCCGCATGAGCGAAGCGACATGCGGGTGCGGTTTCCCCGGATTTCGCTTCGCTCATCCGGGCTACGTTGCAGGGCAATAGCCGCGCAAGGACAACATGAAAGCCCATCGCCCGACCATCATGGGCACGCGCCACATGATCGCCGCGACGCAGTATCTCGCCGCGCAGGCGGGTTTTCGAATTCTGGAGGCGGGCGGGAACGCAATTGACGCCGGCGCCGCGGCTGGCATCGCGCTTGGTGTCGTGCAGCCGGAATTCGTGAATGTCGCGGGCGTGGCGCCGATCATCATCTATTCCGCGGCCGAGGATCGCGTCGTCACGATCCCAGGTCTCGGCCCCTGGCCCAAAACCATCGAGCGCGATTATTTCCGCAGGCACCACGGCGGCAATATTCCAAACGGCGTCCTGCGCACCGTGGTACCGGCGGCGCCCGATGCCTGGATCACCGCGCTCGAACGTTTCGGCACCATGAGCTTCGGCGAGATCGCGAGGTCGGCGATCGAGTTTGCCCGCGACGGCTTTCCCGTTTACCCGCTGATGTCCGAGATCATCACGGAGCACGAGACCGCGTACCGCGAATTTCCATCAAACGCCGCACTCTATCTGCCGAATGGCCGCCCGCCACGGCCGGGCGAGCTCTTCGTGCAGACGGCGCTCGCTGCCACGCTCCAGTACATGGCGGATCAGGAGGCCGCAGCGCGCGCTCGCGGGCGCGCAGCCGGTCTGTCGGCGGCACGCGACGCCTTCTATCGCGGCGACATTGCGGCTGCGATCGTGAAGTTTCAGAAAGAGAATGGCGGGTTTCTCTCGGCGGAAGATCTCGCGACATATCATTCCGGTATTGATGAGCCGGTGGAAACGCAATTCGGCGAGGTCCGCCTGTTTGGGTGTGGGCCATGGTGCCAAGGCCCGTCGCTTCTGCAAGCGCTTAATCTTCTCGATGCCGCAGAGCTGCGCCGGCTCGGCCATAACTCCGCACCCTATCTCCACCAGCTGATCGAGGCTGTGAAACTCGCCTTCGCGGATCGCGAGGCCTATTTCGGCGACCCCCGCACGATCGACGTGCCGATGAAAGAATTGCTGTCGCGCGACTATGCGCGATGGCGCCGCAAGATGATCCGCGCGGATCGCGCCTGGCCGGAAATGCCGCCCCCCGGCGATCCACGCAAGCTTGCGGCCGAGCGCGCGGCTGCAGCCGGCTCACGACCCGCTCCGGAGCAAGCTTTCATGGCGCCGGAGCTGGACACTTCTCATGTCTGTGTGGTCGATGGCCATGGCAACGTGTTTGCCGCAACCCCGAGCGACGGCTCCTACAACGCGCCGGTGATACCGGAGCTGGGCATCATCCCCTCCTCGCGTGGCAGCCAGAACTGGGGCGATCCGGATCATCCCTCGGGCGTCGCGCCCGGCAAGCGGCCGCGGCTCACGCCGAACCCGGCGATTGCAATGGAGCGCGGGAAGATGAAGATGCCGTTCGGCACGCCCGGCGGCGACGTCCAGACCCAGGCGATGCTGCAGGTCTTTCTCAACATCCACCTGTTCGGCATGGAGGTGCAGGAGGCGGTCGAGGCGCCGCGCGTCGCGTCCTACAGCTTCCCGTCCTCGTTCGAGCCGCATGCCTATCATCCCGGTTTGCTCAAGCTGGAGAGCCGCATCGACAAATCAACCGGTGAGCGCCTCGCCGGTCTCGGCCACAAGATCGATTGGTGGCCGGACTGGACATGGCTCGCCGGCGCGGTCTGCACGATTGTCGCCGATGAGGAGACGGGTGTGCTCAAGGGCGGCGCCGACCCGCGGCGGCCCTCCTATGCATGCGGGCTGTAGCCCGGATTGAGCGGAGCGAAATCCGGGGGTATCAGCCGGCGATCCCGGGTTTTGCTCGGCTCAACCCGGGCTACGTTCCTGTGCCAATTGCTCGAGCCGTTGCGCGAGCTTTCCGAGCTCCCATTCCCGCGCCAGGGCCGCCGCCTCGTTCCAGGCCGGCGTCTGGTTGCGCAAAGGCGGGAGTGGCGCAGACGCGTCCATGGTCGCGATGCGCCGGTAAAGGCGCAGCTCCTCGGCTTGGTGCGGGAAGCGGCCGCCATCGAGCGCGGCGTCAAGCGTGCCGTAGCGCGCGAGCAAGGCCGCGGCTCCTTTTTCGCCCACCCCCTTCGCGCCTGGCAATCTGTCCGATGGATCGCCGCGCAGCGCGATGAAGTCGGGCACCTGTTCCGGCTCCACTCCATAGCGCGCGCGCACTTCGGGGGGGCCAATGCGCGCCATCTCGCCTGCTCGCAGCGGCTGGATGACCGTCGTCGCAGCAGACACGAGTTGAAAGGTATCGCGGTCCCCGCTTGCCACGACAACAGTGCCGCCGCGCTTCTCCTCCTTGGCTACTGCAGCCGCGAGAAAATCATCGGCTTCGAAGCCCGGCGCCTTTGCGTTTGCAAATCCGCATGCCGTTACAAAGGACGGCAGCAAATCGAGCTGTTCAATCAAGGCTTCGTCGAAATGCCGGCCGCTCTGATAGCCGGGAAATGCCTTATGGCGATAAGTCGGCGCATCGAGCGTGTCCCAGCCGA
>CATPCO010000034.1 GCA_955652925.1 uncultured Xanthobacteraceae bacterium
GACGATCTCATCGTTGCGCTCCAGGATGTTGCCGCGCCCAAAGCCTCTTCGCCATCAGGCAGCGCTTCCCGCAAAGGACATGCGCAACGCATGGCGCAAGCGCGGCCCGCTGATGGGCCTGCAACAACAGAATCCGCGTCCGCGTCCCCAGCCGCCGCCCCTGAGCAGGATGCCAAAGCGGCCAGCCTCGGCAAGATTGCAGCGAGCTCAATCCGCGTGCACGTAAGCACGCTGGATCAGCTCATGACCATGGTGTCCGAGCTGGTGCTCACCCGCAATCAGCTGATCGAAATCGTCCGGCGCCAGCAGGAGTCGGAATTCAAGGCCCCCCTCCAGAGACTCTCGAACGTCACCGCGCAGCTTCAGGAGGAGGTGCTCAAGACCCGCATGCAGCCCATCGGCCGTGCCTGGCAGCAGCTGCCGCGCATCGTGCGCGATTTGTCAGCCGAGCTCGGCAAGCCCATGCAGCTGGAGATGCATGGGGCGCAGACCGAGCTCGATCGCCAGGTGCTGGATCTCATCAGGGATCCGCTGACACACATGGTTCGCAATGCCGCGGACCACGGCGTTGAAAGCCCGCAGCAGCGGCTGGCTGGCGGCAAGCCGGAGCAAGGGACCATTCGCATCCGCGCCTCTCAGGAGGGCGGTCATATACTGATCGAGATTTCCGACGATGGGCGCGGCCTCGATACCCAGCTTATCGGTGCAAAAGCAGTCGCCCTGGGTCTCGTATCGGAAGCGGAGCTGGGCACGCTGACCGAAACGCAAGTCCATCGTTTCATCTTCGCCCCGGGCTTTTCGACGGCCGTCACCGTGACCAGCGTCTCGGGCCGAGGAGTCGGCATGGATGTGGTCCGTGCCAACATCGACCGGATCGGCGGCAGCATCGATGTCAGCTCGAACCGTGGCGCCGGAACGTCTTTTACAATTCAGATACCGCTCACGCTTGCCATCGTATCGGCCCTGATCGTCGCTGCCGCGGGCGAACGCTTTGCCATCCCGCAGCTTGCAGTCGTCGAGCTCGTGCGCATGCGCAGTCGTGGCGAACCATGCATCGAGCACATCAAGGATTCCGCCGTGCTGCGGTTGCGCGACAAGCTGCTGCCGTTGGTCGATCTGAAAACTGTTCTCAAGCTCGGCGAGTGCAAGGGACGGACTGTCGATGACGGCTTCGTTGTCGTGATGCAGGTCGGCAGTCAACGCTTCGGCATCATTGTGGATGCGGTCTTCGATACCGAGGAAATCGTGGTCAAGCCGATGGCGAGCCGGCTGCGGCAGATCGGAGTGTTCTCGGGCCATACGATTTTGGGCGACGGATCCGTCATTCTCATCCTTGATCCCAACGGTCTCGTCCATGCGATCGGAGCGGCCCAAAACGGACAGCCGCCTGCGCACGAGGATAATGATGAGCAGAGCAAAGAGCTGCCGGCCGAGCCGTTGCTCGTCTTCCGTGCCGGCTCGCCCAATCCAAAGGCGGTGCCGCTGTCGCTGGTGGTGACCCGCCTGGAGGAAATCGACCCGAGCACAATCGAGCATTCGAACGGTCAACAGGTCGTCCAATATCGGGGTCAACTCATGCCGCTCGTTGCAGCCACCAGCGACGTGCGCATCAAGAGCAGCGGAAAGCAGCCCCTGCTCGTCTTCTCCGATCATCGCCGTTCAATGGGTCTCGTCGTCGACGAGATTGTCGACATCGTCGAAGACCGGCTCGATATTGAGCTTGCGGGCGAAAAGCCGGGTTTCATCGGTTCGGCCGTGATCAAGGGTCAGACGACCGAAGTCATCGACATCTCGCATTTCCTGCCGCTTGCGTTCCCGGACTGGCGCAATTGGAAAAGCCCGGGTGGCGATGACATCGTGCGAAGGGCGCTGCTCGTCGATGATACGGCGTTCTTCCGAAACATGCTCGCGCCTCTGCTCAAGGCCGCCGGATACCAAGTTACCCCGGCCGGCTCGGCCGAGGACGCACTGGCGGCGGCCCGGGATTGCGATGAGCCCTTCGACGTGATCATCACCGACATCGATATGCCGGAAATGAATGGCTTCGAGCTGGCATCGGTACTGCGTTGCGATCCACGCACCGCCGCAGTCCCCATCATCGGAATGTCGTCGGGCCTGCTCCCCGAGTCCGTCGAGCGCGGCAAGCAGGTCGGATTGCACGATTGCGTCGGCAAATTCGATCGCCGGGCGCTGCTTGCAGCTCTCAAGCGGCAAACCGCCAACCGCACAAGCGCGTAACACTATGACCCTCCAGGACGACATGACCGAATACGTGACCGCCGTCATCGGCGGTCAGCTTTTCGGTGTACCGATTACGCGCGTGCAAGACGTGTTCGTTCCCGATCGTCTCACGCAAGTACCATTGGCGCCCCCCGAGATTGCGGGTCTTCTCAATGTACGCGGGCGCATCTTGACGGTCGTCAATATGCGGAAACGGCTCGACCTGGAACGCAAAGAGACCGGCAACAGACAACTGGCGCTCGGGGTCGAGCTGCATGGTGAATCCTACGGACTGCTGATCGACCAGATCGGCGAGGTGCTGAAAGTGGCTGCTGCGAGCCGTGAAGATCCTCCCATTAATCTCGATCAGAAGCTCGCGCATGCCTGCGCGGGCGTGCATCGGCTCGACGGAAAGCTGCTGCTGGTCCTTGATCTCGATCGGGTACTCGAGCTCGGGCCGGCCGCCAAGGCCGCATGAGGTGTGCGTCGTCAAAGTGAACTCGTGGAGTGGCATGAACGTGAGGATGCGATGAAAAACTGTTTGGTAGTTGATGATTCAAGTGTAATTCGCAAAGTGGCGCGTCGAATTCTCGAGGGCTTGGACTTCGAGATCTCGGAAGCAGAGGACGGCGAGCAGGCGCTTGATGTTTGCCGCCTTCACATGCCCGATGCTGTGCTGCTCGACTGGAACATGCCCAGGATGGACGGCTATGAATTCCTGCGCGCATTGCGGCGAATGCCCGATGGCGACCGGCCCAAAGTCGTATTCTGCACCACGGAGAATGATGTGGCGCATATTGCACGTGCGCTGCACGCGGGGGCCAACGAATACATCATGAAGCCGTTCGACAAGGAAATTGTCGAGGCCAAGTTCCAGGAGGTGGGCTTGATTTGACCCTTGGGTTGAATCGCAGCCCATAGATTTCGCAATGAGCATGGCCACTGCACGATATGCCGAGCACGCGCTCGCGCCCGAGCGTCTGCGCGTAATGGTCGTCGACGACGCGGTGGTTGTGCGCGGGATGATTGCGCGCTGGATCAAGGCAGAGCACGACCTGGAAATCGTCGCCTCCATGCGAGGCGGGCGAGAGGCGCTCGAGCAGGTGGAGCAAAAAGATCCGGATGTTGTCGTCCTTGATGTCACCATGCCTGACATGGACGGACTTACGGCATTGCCGCGTCTGTTGCACAAAAAGCCAAATCTCGTTGTGCTTATGGTATCGACCCTCACCCGGCGCAACGCCGAGATCAGCCTACACGCGCTGTCATTGGGGGCCGCCGATTACATCGCCAAACCGCAAACCGATCGCGAGTTTGCGTCATCCGAATCGTTTCGGCGTGAGCTTATCGACAAGATCCGCGTGCTTGGGCTACGTGCCAAGGAGCGCGCGAGAGCAAAGATCGGGGCTTCTGTTCCGGAATTGCTGCCGGACCTGGGCGGCCAAGGCGGTCACGACACGCACAGGATCGCGCGCGGCGCCGGCAGGCCTGAAAAACTCGTCCTGCGGCCCTTTCCACCGACACGTCCGCGCGTTTTGTTGATCGGTTCTTCCACCGGAGGGCCACAGGCCCTCAATGCCATTCTCGGCGCAATGGGACGCGTGATTGACACTGCCCCCGTTCTCATTGCGCAGCATATGCCGGCAACATTCACGGCCATTCTGGCGGAGCATCTAGCCCGGCTGAGCGGCCGGCCCGCGGCCGAGGCGGTGAGCGGGGAGCTCATTCGTGCCGGACAGATCTACATCGCTCCCGGCGGACGGCACATGCGCGTTACCCGTTGCGACGGACATCCCTTCGTCCTGCTGGATGACGGCCCGCCGGTCAATTTTTGCAAGCCGTCCGTCGACCCGCTGTTTACCTCGGCCGCCGTGGTCTGGGGTCCATGGAATCTCGCGCTGATTTTGACCGGCATGGGTGTCGATGGCGCCCGCGGTGCAGCCCAGATCGTGACGGCCGGCGGATGCGCCATCGCGCAGGACGAAGCGTCGAGCGTAGTGTGGGGCATGCCTGGATCCGTTGCGCAGGCGGGACTTGCCTCGGCGGTGCTCCCGCTTGACCAGATCGGCCCAAAACTCGTCCGGCTGTTTTGCGGGGGGCGCCCGTGACGGGTCTTGACTACGAGTATTTCCGCAAATTTCTGCGTGAGCGCTCGGGTTTGGTGCTGTCGGCGGACAAGCATTATTTGCTCGAAAGCAGGCTTCTGCCGGTGGCTCGGCGGGCGGGCCTCGCCAGCCTTGCCGGGCTCGTGCACAGGCTGCGGGGCATTGATTGCGAGGCTCTTGCGGCGGAGGTGGTCGAAGCGATGACCACCAATGAATCGTTCTTCTTCCGGGACAAAATTCCATTCGAGCATTTTCGCGATACCATCATTCCGCGGCTCATTGCGGCGCGCAACCACCGCCGCCGGATTCGCATCTGGTGCGCTGCCGCCTCCACCGGCCAGGAGCCCTATTCGCTCGCGATGTCGATCAAAGAAATGGGCGATCGGCTGTCCGGCTGGCAGATCGAGATCATCGCCACCGACATTTCCAGCGAGGCTTTGCGAAGAGCGCGATCCGGAATTTACAGCCAATTCGAGGTGCAACGCGGGCTGCCGATCATGCTGCTGCTCAAGTATTTCAAGCAGATCGGCGAAAATTGGCAAATCGGACCGGACATTCGTGCGATGGTGCAATTTCGGGTGCTCAACCTGATCAGCGATTTTTCGCGTCTAGGCATGTTCGACCTGGTGTTCTGCCGCAACGTGCTCATCTATTTCGACCAGCCGACCAAGATCAGCGTGCTCGACCGCCTGGCGCAAAATCTGGATCGCGACGGTTACCTGGTGCTCGGCGCGGCCGAAACCGTCGTCGGGTTGACCGACAGCCTCAAACCGGTCCCGGACTGCCGCGGATTGTACGCGCACAGCGCCGCCATGAAAGCACCGGTGCTGCGCATCGTGGCCGCCAATCCGGCCGCATAGGTCCCGTTTAAAGCAAAAGCCCCGCGGCATGACCCGCGGGGCTTTACGAGCAAGGCCGCTTAAGGTTCATGCAGGGATCCTGGCCTCGTCATCAATGGGCTCGCGCAGCACGTAGCCACGGCCCCAGACCGTTTCAATGTAATTCTTGCCGTTGGAGGCGTTAGCGAGTTTCTTTCTCAACTTGCAGATGAACACGTCGATGATCTTGAGCTCGGGTTCATCCATGCCGCCGTAGAGATGGTTGAGAAACATCTCTTTGGTGAGCGTGGTGCCTTTACGCAGGCTCAGGAGCTCCAGCATCTGGTACTCCTTGCCCGTAAGGTGCACGCGCGCGCCGTTCACTTCCACCGTCTTCGTGTCCAGGTTGACGACAAGATCGCCTGTCTGGATCACCGATTGCGCATGACCTTTCGAGCGCCGCACTATCGCGTGAATACGCGCCACGAGCTCGTCCTTGTGGAAGGGCTTGGTCATGTAATCGTCGGCGCCGAACCCAAGTCCTCTGACTTTGTCCTCGATGCCTCCAAGGCCGGTGAGGATCAAGATTGGCGTCTTGACCTTCGAGACGCGCAGCGATCGCAGCACCTCGAAGCCGGACATATCGGGCAGATTCAGGTCGAGCAGAATGATGTCGTAATCGTAGAGTTTACCGAGATCGACGCCTTCCTCACCAAGGTCGGTGGTGTAGACGTTGAAGCTTTCAGATTTCAGCATCAGCTCAATTGATTGAGCAGTGGCGCTGTCATCCTCGATCAGTAATACGCGCATGCCAGTCCCCTTCCTAGCCGCGTCGGGCTCAGGTCGGCACGCCGCAGCGGCGGCCCTCGAAAACGCTTTGGGACAAACCGAGTCGAAACTTTAGCGGCGCATGGTTAACAAAAGCTGATTGCGTCCCATGCGCGCACTCGGGGGGCATTCCGGCGAATCGCCCTAAGATACTGCACGGGAGAGCTTTTTTTGCCAAGCGACTTGTCATTTCGGTGTTACGGTCCGGTTGTTGCGGTCAACACGACCTGTGTCCCCCGTCCCCGCTGGGGCGAAAGGTCGCCTTAAGTCCCACGACGATGACGCAATGATTAACGACGCGGGTAAACACGGAGTTAAGAACGGCCTCGATTGCTGCGCGCGGAGGCCGTCATTGCGGGCCGCAGCCGATCTCGGATGTGCCTGCGATCGGCCATACTAGGTGCCGAAGTCGGCAACAGCCGGCCTGGATTGGGAGGTGAGAGGGGCTCGCGCGGGCAAGCTTTCCAGCCCAATGCAATTCGTACCGGAAACCGAAAACTAACGTTGTCCGATCACACTCGGCCGTCATCGCATGGTTCAAAAGCCGTGCGCTTTGTAAACCGCGGTGCTGAGGGGCTTCGGGGGAGTACGGGTCGATGAAGTCACGTGAGACGCTCATCCGGTTAAAAAGGTTTCAGGTCGACGAGAAGCGCCGCAAGGTCACGCAGATCGAGTCCATGATCGCCGAATTCGAGCGCATTGCGGCCGAACTCGATCGTGAGATCAAGGCCGAGCAGGACCGGTCCGGAATCCACGACCCCGCCCATTTTGCGTATCCCACTTATGCCAAGGCCGCGATGCAGCGGCGGGAAAATCTCAAGCGCTCGGTCGCCGATCTCAAGCTCCAGCTTGACGATGCGAAGGCAGCACTCGGTGAAGCCTTCGAGGAAATGAAAAAGGTCGAGCTGCTCGACGAGCGCGACCAGATGCGCGAGCGGGCGGAGGAGGAGGCCCGCGAGCAGGCGGGACTGATGCGCTCCGCCTGACCCAGCCCGGGAGAGGGCTGCTCATTCAAGCCTCGACGAGTGCCGGCTTTCGCGGCCATAATTGGAAGGCCCAGAGGCACTCTTCATTCCAGGAACTGGTCCGCTGGGTGCAATTCAACGGGCGCTTTGTGTGCGACCACACGCCGTGCGGCGCCGTTAGGAAACAGGCAGGTGACCGGCTCGTCGACACCAGCTGAACTCACATGGCTGCTCGCCGCCGTCACCCAGGGCGACGTGGCGGCATTTGAGCGGCTTTACGCGGCAACATGCGCCAAGCTCTACGGTGTTGTTCTGCGCATCGTGCGTCGGCATGATCTTGCCGCCGACGTGATGGAACAGGCCTATTTGCAGATCTGGAGCAGCGCCGGGGACTTTAATCCCGCGCAATCAAGTCCTGTCGCATGGATGGTGGCAACTGCGCGCCGCCTCGCAATTGATGTGTCTAGGGCCTCCAGCGTGTCGGATGCGGAGCCGGAGGTCATCGAGGAAAGCAATAGTCCGGGCACACTGCCACGACAGCAGCTCAATGATGATCTCAAGCGCCTGCTGACCTGCATCGGGCGGCTCGAGCCGGACCGCCAGCGGATGCTGTTGCTTGCCTATTACGGCGCGTTCAGCCGCGAGCAGCTCTCCATCAAGCTCGATATGCCAGTCAATCTATTGAAGGCATCGCTGCGGCGTAGCCTCAACGAGGTCGAGCAATGTCTGAAGACATGACCATCGATCGCGATGGCATGGCCGCCGAATACGTGCTCGGCACGCTCGACCCCGACGAACGGCGCGCCGCGCAGGCTTTGCTGGCCCAGGACGCGGAATTCGTCGCGAAGGTAAAGCTATGGGAACGCCGGCTTGGCGAGCTTCACCTCATGGTCGAGCCGGTCGAGCCCGACGCCCATGTGTGGCAACGCATCAAGGCAAAGCTGCCGGAGCCACCCCCCAAGCCGGAGATGAAGCTGGAAGAGGTTGCGATCGGCGCTGAGCCAAAGCCCGCAATCGACCTCGAGCCGGAACATAAGCCGACGCTCGAGCCCGAGGCCACGCGCGAGCTCGAGCCGCCCGAGCCCGAGCGAAAGCCCGAGATCGAGTCAAAGCCCGAGGTCGAGCGTAACCATGAAGTCGCCCGCAAAACTGCCGCTGAGGTAAACTTCGAGTCTGCAATTGCAGCGGTCGAAAGCGCGCTCGCGAGCCACGGGGCTGCTTCTGCAGCAAAATCTGAGGCGGCGGAGGTTGCAGCGCGGCAGGTGCCTGACGCGGAGCCGGCCACCGCACCATCGGTAGATAAGATCGATCGGTCTGTGGTGAGCCGCGCGCCCACGCCGCCGGATTCGGATTTACCTGTTGTGCCAGCCGCCGAAGCTGCTGGAGCAGCCGACCAGCAGCTCCGGGCAGCCAAACGACACCTTGCCGGCTGGCGCGCACTTGCGCTGCTCATGAGTTTGGCCGTCCTGGCAATGGCCGGGCTTCTGGCGCTCTGGAAATATGCCCCCGACCGAATTCCTCCCGCACTTCAGCCGATGGCGCTGATGCGGCTGGTTGGAATCAACGTCGAAGCGGCATTGCCTCCGCGCAAGCCGGCACCTCCGGAATCCCAATATAACGAGTAGGTTGGGGGCGAAGGTGCGCACCCGACGGAGGCACCTGCGTCAGGCCAAAATTTCAGCGGATTGCGCGATCTACGGCGGCAGCGGCGCTCACCGGTTTTGCCGGCGCAACGACAGTGGCCTCGATCTGTCCCTGCCTGCTCTCGCCTATCCGGCTCGCGATGCCGACGGTGGCGACCACGGTCGCACAGACAAGCGAGAGCACCACGACTTTGAGGTGCGTCGCACGGTCGGCCGTCAGTAAAGATGAGTTGTTCATCACACCCTCCCCAGGGTCTCTGTGCCGTTAGTCGCAGCAACCCTGGCGAAGGTTCACGGTGTCGAATTCCGTTGAGTTTACAGTCGGGTATTGGATTGGGACTGCTCAAAGCAATGACGCCCCGTCATTCCGGGATGCCGCCGATCACGAGTTCATCCTGGATTCGGCGGCGAGCCCGCATCTCGTAGCCCCCGGGGTGCTTCGCCTATTGGTCCAGTGCCAGGGCGGCTACGAACCTCCCGGCCCTTGACATCAAAGCATCAACGTCCATACGCGTTGACGCATGAGGACGACGCTGACGCTTGATGACGACGTGGCGGTGCAGCTGGAACGGTTACGCCGGTCACGCGATGCAAATTTGAAGGACCTTGTTAATGAGGCGCTGCGGTTGGGTCTGCGGGAGATGACGGCGAAGCCAAAGAAGCGAAAGCCGTTCCGAACACGGACATTCGATATGGGCCCACCGCTTATTAACATCGACAATGTTGCCGAAGCTATCGCCTACGCAGAAGGCGAAGGCTACGAGTGATCTTGGTCGATGTTAACATTCTCATTTACGCGACCGACAGGAGATCGCCCCAGCACGCGGTTGCGCGAGATTGGCTTGATGCGCAGCTGACCGATTCAGTTGCGCTGGGAATGCCTTGGGTGTCCTTGCTCGGGTTCCTGCGGTTGTCGACGAATCCGAGAATAATGCCGCGGCCATTGTCGATTGCCGCTGCCTGGGAATAGGTGACGGCGTGGCTTACCTGCGAGGCAGTCTGGATACCGCAGCCGACCGAGCGACATTCTGACATCCTCGGGGAATTGCTCGCGCTGCCCGGCGTGCACGGGAATCTTGTTACCGACGCTCATCTCGCCGCTCTCGCGATCGAGCATGGCCTGACCCTGTGCTCGACCGACGGCGATTTTGCTCGATTTCCCGGACTCTCTTGGCGCAACCCGCTGGCCTTGTGACGATGCGCCCTGGATGGTGAAATCGCGCCATCGCACGCAAGACCTCAATATCGATGACTTATCGGGAGCTCCTCGGCCGGAAATAAGGTGATCACGCGGTGGCCGTTGTCGGTCACCACAATTTCCTCCTCGATCCGTGCGGCGGAATAGCCGTCGGCTGCGGGGCAATAGGTTTCGAGCGCAAACACCATGCCCTCCTTGATCTCAGTCGGATGGGAGAGCGAAACCACCCGCGAGATGATTGGCCTTTCATGCAGGGCAAGCCCCAGCCCATGCCCGAATTGCAGCCCGAAGGCCGCCGTCTCATCCGGGAATCCGAAATCCTGCGCCTTCGGCCACACCTCGCAGACTTTATCGGTGGTCACGCCAGGCTTGATGAGAGCGATCGCGTTGTCGAGCCATTCGCGCGCCTTCTTGTACGCATCGTGCTGAACCGCCGTCGCGCGCCCGACATTGAAGGTGCGGTAATAGCAGGTGCGGTAGCCCATGAAGCTTTGCAGGATGTCGAAGAACGCCTGGTCGCCGGGGCGCAGCATGCGATCGGTGAAATTGTGCGGATGCGGGTTGCAGCGTTCGCCGGAGATTGCATTGATCGCTTCCACGTCGTCCGAGCCGTGGCGATAAAGAAACTCGTTGACCTTGGCTACGATGTCATTTTCGCGCACGCCCGGCTTAAGATCCTCATAGATGAGGTGATAGGCGCCGTCCACCATGGCCGCGGCGCGATTGAGCAGCGCAATCTCATCAATGTTCTTGATCTCGCGCGCCTCCAGCATGATCTGCTGGCCGTCGACGATCTTCAGCCCCGTCTTCTGCAACTCGAACATCATGGGCGGCTCGATGATGTCGACGCCGACCGGCATCTTGTCGACGCCGGCTTCCTTCAAGAGCGCTGCAATTTCCTTGGCGTGCCGTTCCATCAGGCCGAAAGCAGGGTTGACTGTACCGCGCAGCCCAATGAGACCGGCTTTGCAGTTCTCGGGGTTGAGCCAGGGCGTGTAGAGCTTGTGATGGACCGCGGCCGAGCCGAAATCCCACAGGATCGGCTCCCCGTCGCGGGCGAGCATCGCCCAGCGGCAGAGCTTGTCGCGCTCCCATTCGCCGATCTTGGTCGAGGTGATGTAGCGGATGTTGTTGACGTCGAACACGAGAAGCGCACCGAGGTCGGATTTTTCCAGTGCCTGACGCACGCGTGCAAGGCGATAACGGTGGAGACGGCGATAGTCCACTCGCTCCTCGAAATCGACCCCCATGGTGCCGAGCGCCGGCAGCGCGCGAGCCCAGTTGTAGCGCGGATTGATGTCTTCGGCGCTGATCTTGCGGACCGTTTCGTCCATTTGAGTCCTCCTGTGATTGTTTCTTTATTAGCCCCCGCCCAGATGCGTATCTATAGCAAGCTTTGCATTGCCGACGTCAGTCCTCGCTTGCATAATTCATTCCCAAGGCGAGAGACAACCGCGCCCACTGAGGCCCATATGGGAGGCTCGCATGAAGCTTGAGGGATTCGATTCTCATGCAGCTATTGCATCGATACCGCGCGTCTACAATTTTGCCGCCGATGTCCTCGAGCGCAACCTCAAGGCCGGCCGGGGAGCCAAGCCGGCCTTCATTGATCCGCGCGGCACCTGGACCTATGGCCAACTTGCCGAGCGGATCGAGCGTTTCGGCGCGGTGCTGCGTTCCCTCGGAGTTCGGCGCGAGGAGCGCATCGTGCTTGCTCTCCTTGATACCATCGACTGGCCTACGGCTTTTCTGGGGGCGATCAAGGCGGGAGTGATCCCAATCCCGGTCAATACGCTCATGACCGCGGAGGACTATCGCTTCATGCTCGCGGATAGCCGCGCCAAGGCCTTGGTCGTCTCCGAACCGCTGCTGTCAAAGTTTGTGAATCTGATCGGGTCGAGTCCCGACCTCACGCATGTGATTGTGTCGGGTGAAGGCGCCCATGGCCACGCCAATTTTGAGGACCTGCTGGCCGCGGTGCAGCCTGATCCGTACACCGCCCCCACGAATTGTGACGATATGTGCTTCTGGCTTTACACCTCCGGCTCGACCGGACGCCCTAAGGGGGCGGTGCATGTCCATTCCAGCTTGCGGCTCACCGCCGAGCTCTACGCAACGGGCGTGCTCGGGCTCAAGGAAAGCGACGTCTGTTATTCGGTTGCGAAGCTGTTCTTCGCTTATGGGCTCGGCAACTCGCTGACTTTCCCATTGTCGGTCGGCGCGACCACTATTCTGTCGCCGGACCGCCCCACGCCGGACGGCGTGGCGAAGATACTGCGAGCACATCCGGTGACGGTTTTCTACGCCGTTCCCACCTTTTACGCGGCCTTCCTGGCGAGCCCGAATGCGGCCGAGCGCTCGCAGCTCCAGCTGAGATATTGCGTTTCGGCCGGTGAGGCGCTGCCGCCGGATATCGGCCGACGCTGGAAGGAGTGCTACGGCATCGACATTCTCGACGGCTTCGGCTCGACCGAGATGCTGCATATTGTTCTGTCGAACTACCCCGGCGAGGTGAGATACGGCACCAGCGGCAGGCCGGTGCCAGGCTATGACATGCGCCTGATTGATGACGACGGCAAGCTCATCGAGGGCGCGGGCGAAATGGGAGAGCTGCAGGTGCGCGCTCCGACGAGCGCCGTCATGTACTGGAACAATCGCGAAAGGACGCGCCAGACATTTCTCGGCGAGTGGACCCGCACCGGGGATAAATACGTCAGGGACGAGGATGGCTATTACGTCTACTGCGGGCGGCGCGACGACATGCTCAAGGTCGGCGGAATCTATGTCTCTCCCTTCGAAGTCGAGGTCGCGCTCTGCACCCACCCGCAGGTGCTGGAAGCGGCGGTGGTCGCCTGGCCGGACGAGCAGGAGCTGATCAAGCCCAAGGCGTTCGTTGTGCTCAAATCGGAGAAGAACGCTTGTGACGACCTCGCCCGCGCGCTGCAGGATCACGTCAAGGCCTCGCTTGCGCCCTACAAATATCCACGCTGGATCGAGTTTCGCATCGAGTTGCCGAAGACGGCGACGGGCAAGATTCAGCGCTTCAAGTTGCGGGCGGAAGCGCTCACGCGGTGACGGCGCTCGCGCGTGGTCTAGCGCGCAGGATCAGCTAGCGTCATGCGGGACCACGCCGGCGGCGGTGATGGCTCCGGGAAGCCCTCGCGACTCGGCGCCTGGCAATAAGACCATCGAAATGATTGAACCTTTTTTCTCGAAGCTCGTCTAATGTAGGCAATTTGACGTGACGGCCGTGCAGACCCTCGCAATTTCGGTCCCTGCGCGGGTTTCATTGCGGCATTCACTGTGAGGGCGATGGCTTACGAAATTTAGATCCTATTTGGGTGCCGGCACGCTTGTTTTCGGGATGTCACCCAAACAGGTGCACGAGCTTCTCGGCAAGCCGCGATTTTCCCGCAGGGACCCCGGCCGGCTGAGAGAAATATATCGCGTGTGCCCGGCGTTGACGTTCGTGGGCGCTGATCAGGAATTGAAACTCGTCGAGATCGGCTTCGCCGAGGCGGCCGGCGAGGTTATTTATGGCGGCGCAAATCTGTTCGCAGGTGAACACATGGCGGTCGTGCAAAGGCTGTGCGGTGAGGACCCCGCCCCCAGGGAAGTGGTCGGAACGTTGGTCTTCCGCAAGCTCGGAATTTCATTGACCGGTTTCCACGCCGGCCCCAAAGAGAGCCTCGCCGTGACGGCCTTTTCGTCCGGCAGGTGGGATGCGCAGCTTGCCAGGTCAAAGCCCTTCAAAGTCTCCTGAAGCTGCGGTGAATTTTCTACAATGCTGAGGAGAGTGCGTCGATAGTTCGCTCATCCGCTGCTGCTCCTTCTTTACTATTATCAATCGGCATAGGCAAAAAAGTGATTGCCGGCGTGCCAATAAAGTCTCCGATTGAGCTCATCCGCGGCCAGCGCGCCGGTTTCACGCCGAGCGTCCCCAAAAACAACTCGGAAAAAATGCCTCGCCAATTGCGCGAGAAAGGAGCATGCTTGTGCCATCACCGGCAGCGTCCTCCTTCCGGGCAGCTTGCCATCGATGCTTCGTTGCATCTTTTGGGAGTGCGTTTCAATGCTCCCGGCCCTCGACACTGAAATTCGCGCAATGCAGCCGCACGCGGTCGCTCGCAGTGCCGATCAAAGGCCTCGACGTTCTTGCAAGCGACTTGCAAAAGCGCCGGCACTCCTGCGGCGTGACTCTGAAATTCCAGAGCAGCTCTCGAACTCTCGGAAGGCGCACACAATCATTCCGTAACGGCATCCGGTTGGCGGCGGGTTTTACCGCCCCGAGTCATCTATGTGTCGGGGGTCGCTGATCCTCGGCCAATCGAGGAGGAGAATGGATTATGGCGAGCTTATATGAAATTCTCGACAATGCACACGACGGCGAAGGCGTGAGCACGCTCAGCCGTGAGTTCGACCTCACGCCGGCGCAAACACAGGCAGCTATCAACGCGCTGCTTCCGGCAATTTCAATTGGCTTGAAGCAATCGACGGCGACACTGGATGGTCTTGGCAAGCTGCTCGGTATGATGGGACAGCAGCAGGACCTCCATCAGATGTATGAAGATCACGAGACCGCGTTTGGTTCGGAGGGAGTCACGGCGGGAAACGACGCACTATCAGTGATCTTCGGCTCGCCTGAGGTGAGCCGCGCTGTCGTCGATCAGGCGCAGCAGTTCTCAGGAGTGAGCTCAGATATCCTCAAGAAGTTGTTGCCGGTAATCGCCGGGATGGTCCTCTCGGGACTCATGCGCAGCGGATCGACGCCAAAGTCCGCACGCCCGGAACAGCCGGCCCCTTCAGGCGGTAGCCTCGGCGACATCCTGGGTCAGATATTTGGACGCAAAACGGCGGGGTCACCCGGCTTACCGGCAGATCGCGGTCAGCAATATCCTCCGTCGGACAGGCAATCGTCTCCATCTCCCAGCGACCCTGGAGGCGACCTCCTTGGCACGATTCTGCGCGAGCTCGAGAAGGGGATTCGAGAGGGCCGCGTCAAGCCCGTCATCATCGAGGGTGGGCCTGTACAGATGCCCCGACAGCAACGTCCGATGCCTTCCGATTCCGAGACACCGCAGATGCCGGGCGGCGATATTTTTGGTCAGGTCCTTCGCGATATTTTTGGCGGCCCCGTAGGCCGGTCCGGCCAAATGCCGCAAGGTCGTGAGGGTGGGTCGCCTCAGATGAAGGACTTGTCGGATCGGACCAAGCA
>CATPCO010000035.1 GCA_955652925.1 uncultured Xanthobacteraceae bacterium
ACGGCGCGATTTCATTACCCTTGTCGGCGGCGGGGTAGCTGCGTGGCCGCGTGTTGCACACACGCAGCAGCCGACGCGGATGATTGGGTTCCTCAGTAGCCGATCGCCCAGCGAGTCCACCCATATCGTCGCAGCCTTTCACCAAGGGCTCAGAGCAGCAGATTATATCGAGGGCCAGAACCTGACCGTCCAATATCGATGGGCGGAGGGTCATTACGACCGACTGACCGCGTTGGCGGTCGATCTCGTCAACCAACAACCAGCGGTGATCGCCACTACGGGCGGGCAGGCCTCTGCGCTCGCAGCCAAAGCAGCGACATCAACGATCCCAGTCGTGTTTACCACCGGCGAGGACCCAGTAAAGCTCGGGATTGTCGCCAGCCTCAACCTACCGGGCGGCAATCTCACAGGCGTGAACGTGCTCCTTAGCGAGTTGGAGTCGAAACGGCTCGGGCTTCTGCATGAGTTAATTCAGCCGCCGTTGATCGGGGTGCTCCTCAATCCGAGCTATCCGGGTTCCGATATTCAGTTGAAAGATGTTCAGGGGGCGGCCCATACACTAGGCCAGCAGATACACGTCATCAATGCAAGCAGCGAAGAGGATATTCACGCTGCATTCACGACGTTTGCCCAACTACGCACCGGAGCGCTGCTGGTCGGTGCTGACCCGTTCTTCGCTGGTCGGTCCAAGCTACTGGTCACCCTAGCCGCCCAGCACGCCATTCCCGCGATCTATGAACTGCGCGAGTTTGCCATGGCCGGCGGTCTCATGAGTTACGGATCAAGCCTTCCGGACGCTCTTCGCGTCGTCGGGGTCTACGTCGGCCGCATTCTCAAAGGTGAGAAGCCGGGTGACCTTCCGGTCCAGCAGCCGACCAAGTTCGACTTGGTGATTAACCTCAAGACTGCGAACGAGACTCGGAGGTACTGCGTGAGCTTAGGTCATAAAACAAACCGCTTTAGACCAGCTTGACGTTCTTGAGCGGCAGATTACGGACCGGCTTCCCTGTCGCTGCATGGATGGCATTGAGCACGGCCGGTGCGACCACGGAGATCGTCGGTTCGCCGACTCCGCCCCAAAAATCATGCGTCGGGACCAGGACGGTCTCGATTTTCGGCATTTCAACAAGCCGCATGATCTGGTAAGTATCAAAATTCAAATCCACCATGCGCCCATCATTGACCTTGCACTCGCCGTAGAGCGTGGCGGTGAGTCCATAGGCCACCGACCCTTCGACCTGGGCGGCGATCTGGTCCGGATTTACGGCATGGCCGCAATCGAGCGCCAGCACCATGCGGTGAACCTTGGGCTGGCCTCGATCGCTCACTGACACTTCCGCTACCGCAGCCGAATAGCTGCCGTAGCCCATGAATTGCGCGATGCCGCGATGAATGCCGGAAGGCAGCGGCTTACCCCACCCGGCTTTCTCCGCCGCCGCGTTGAGGACGCCGAGATGCTTGGGATGCTTACTCATGAGCGCACGGCGAAACTCGAGTGGATCCTTGCCGGCCGCGCGCGCCACTTCATCCATGAAGCATTCCATATAGACGGCGTTCTGATTTGTATTGACGCCGCGCCAAGGTCCGACCGGCACATGCGTGTTGCGCATGGCGTATTCGATGAGCAAGTTCGGAACGGTGTAGCCAAGCTGCGCATCTCCGGGCGCCTCGTAATATCCCTGCAACTGACGCAGGTCCTTGCCGCCGACAATGCCAGCAGGGTTCAAGGTTGCGTTGATCGACTGCCCGGAGATCCGAACGTGCAGACCAGTGAGATTCCCATCCGCATCAAGGCCTGCGGAAAGCCGGCATTGCGAAATGGGCCGATAGAAGTCGTGCGCCTGATCCTCCTCCCGGCTCCAGATCAGCTTGATCGGAACGTCCGGAAACTCCTTGGCAATCGCGACCGCCTGATGAACGTAATCCTGCGTGCCGCCGCGCCGGCCGAAGCCGCCGCCCAAGTCCATCCTATAGACTTCGCACTTGGCAAGCGGCATTCCGGATGCTCCCGACAAGGCGGCAAGCGACGCCTCCCCGTTTTGGGTGGGCACCCACGCCTCGGCCTTATCTGCTGATAGCCGGACCGTGGCATTCATGGTTTCCATGGTCGCGTGGGCGAGGAAGGGCGTGCCGTAGTCGGCCTCGACCTTCTTCGCGGCGGCCTCAATTGCCTTGAGGGCGTCGCCGTGCCGGCGTTCCCCATTCATGGCGGTTGCAGTGAGCCCTTCCTTGAGGTGCTCGGCGATTGTCGCACTCGACACTGATCCGTTTGACCCCTCGTCCCAGACGATGGGCAGCGCTTCGAGCGCCGTCTTTGCCCGCCACCAAGTGTCGGCAACCACGGCGACGCCGGTATCATTCACCTTGACCACGCGGCGGACACCGGACATCCCCGCGATCTTGCTTTCATCGTAGCCCCTCACCTTGCCGCCGAATACGGGACAATCCTTGATCGCGGCACACAGCATGCCTGGCAGCTTGACATCGATTGCAAAGACCTTGCTGCCGTTGAGCTTGTCGCCGGTATCCAGGCGCTTCAATGGTTTGCCCGCGATCTTCCAGTCTTTGGGATCTTTGAGCTTGATGCTCTTGGGATCGGGAGGGGAAATCTTGGCTGCCGCGGCGGCGACCTTGCCGTAGCTCGTCGACCGCTTGGATGCGGCATGCGTGATGATGCCGTCGGACACGGCGAGCTCACTGACCGGCACCTTCCACTCGTCAGCCGCCGCTTGCAGCAGCATCATGCGCGCGGCCGCTCCGCCCTGGCGGACATATTCTTGTGAGGCGCGGATGCCGCGGCTGCCGCCAGTTCCCATCTCGCCCCAGGCGCGCTTGCGCGCGAGATTGGTACCGGGCGTAACCTGCTCGGTGGTCACCTTCTTCCAATCGCATTCGAGCTCTTCGGCAACGAGCTGGGCAAGCCCGGTGAGCGTGCCTTGGCCCATTTCGGATCGTGCGATCCGGACCACGCAGGTGTCGTCGGGCTTGATCGCAACCCACACATTGATCTCTGTGCCATCATCGGCTGCTGCCGCGGTCGAGCCGATGCCAAATGGAAGATGGAATCCGAGTGCGAGCCCGCCGCCCGCTGCGGCGGAGGCGACGATGAACCTGCGGCGTGAAAGCTTCCCAGCTTGGCTGCGGATTGTCTTTTTCACGGCGGACCTCCCTTGAGCTCAGATTTTGGACGTGTCATTGGCGGCCAGATGCACGGCCGCCCGTATGCGCTGATAGGTTCCGCATCGGCAGATATTAGTCATCGCTTCGTCGATGTCCCGGTCGGTTGGTTTCGGCGTTCTTTTGAGCAGCGCGGCTGCCGCCATGATCTGACCGGATTGGCAATAGCCGCATTGCGGGACGTCGATCGCCGCCCACGCTTTCTGTACGGGATGCGAGCTGGTGGTGGAGAGGCCCTCGATGGTGACGATCCGGTCGGAGGCCTTTACGTCTTCGACCCGGATGGAACAGGAGCGCTGCACGTTGTCATTGATATGCACGGAGCAGGCGCCGCATTGCGCGATCCCGCAGCCGTATTTGGTGCCGGTGAGGCCGACCTGCTCGCGGATGACCCACAAGAGCGGGGTATCTGCCTCCACTTCCACGTCGCGCATGCTGCCGTTGATGTTGAGCTTCGCCATGAGCGTCCTCTCGCGAGTTGGTTACGTGTTTTTTTCGATTCAGCCATGCCAGCGCTGCTGAACAAAGGCCGAAAAATGAAATCACCTGGCAGGCCGCCCTTAAAGATACCGCATCGCGCATGCTCTTGCACCAGCCTTGTTTCGGCCAAGCTTGTTTCGACCAAAAGCGCCGGGACGAGCTTCCCTCCCACGTGAGGTTCGCTGTCTCCCCGGCCCGCAGCCCTGCCTTGACCGAGAGCAAGACCTGCCCGCGTTCATCCAAGGCGACGCGTTGTGTCTTCGCCGCTGGAAGCTGCGCCCCGAGTTGGGATGTGCGCTGCCCTCCTCACGGTCGCGGCACGCAGGAAAACCTCACATAATAGCGGAATTCTGTGAT
>CATPCO010000036.1 GCA_955652925.1 uncultured Xanthobacteraceae bacterium
CCATAGTAGAGCTGCACATTGCCCACGGCGGATACGCGCTCATTCGTGTAGTCGTAGTTGATCTCCTGGGCGCGCACGAGCATCTGGTCCTGAGCCCCGTTTGGCGCCGTTCTGGGGATCGGCGCCTCCCGCTTCGGGAACGCCAGGAGCTGCGCGAGCGCCGGCCTTGCGAAAGAGCCGCCGAGAAACAAGGCAATTGCGACGAACAGCATCGCGGTTCGTCGCCAGCCATGAGCCAATGGGAAGATGGCGCTTGCCCAGGCCATCACCCGTCCTCCTGGTAAAGCAGCGCGAGCACTCCCGTGATGCCGCCGATGGCGGCTGGTAGCCACGCAGCCGCCACCGGAATCATCATTCCGGCCTTGCTCAAATCGCCGGTGATCTTGGCCAAAACGTAAAGCAGAAAGCCTGCCGAGATGCCGCCAAGCACGACCTTTTGTACCCCGCCGAAGCGGAAAAAACGCAAGCTCACGGATGCGGCCAGCATCACCATTGCAACGAGGTAAAAGGGCTGCGCCAGCAGCTGGTAATATTGCAGCCGGTAACCGGAGGCGGTCAGCCCGGCATTTTCAGCGGCATCGATGTATGCCGACAATTGCCAGAACGGCACCGTCTCGGGGATTGCGAAGCTTTCTCCCACCTGAGCGGGGGTCAGCGTCGTCTTTAGTCGATACAATTCGCGCTCCGCCGGCGCCACTCCGCTGACGTAGAAGCGCGCGTCTTCGAGCCGCCAATAGCCGGCCTCGAGGATTGCGTTCTTCGCCTCGATGCGATCCTGAAAACGGCCGGCCGGATCGAACCGGAAAACGGTCACGCCGCCAAGCTCAATCCCCTGTTGACGGCTCGATTTTGCATTGATGACCGCCTGGCCCTCTTCATTACGCTGGCGCAGCCAGAATCCGCTTGTCGCATTGCGGAACCCGCCCTCGAAGCCGAACAGGTCGCCTTCGAGCCGCGTCGATTGTTCGCGCAGGATGGCCGAGACCGGATTGTAGACGGTGCTGGCAAGCATCCCGATCAGCCATGCAATGATGATTGCCGGCGCGATGAACTGCCAGGCCGAAACGCCGGCGGCGCGTGCGACCACGAGCTCCAGACGACGCGAGAGATTGAGATAGCAGAACATCGCGCCGACCAGCACGGCGAACGGCAATACGCGCTCGGTGATGAAGGGAACCCGAAACAGGGTGATTTTGGCGATCAACAGGGCGGAAACGTTTTGCAGGTCGCCGCTGCGCCGCATGAGCTCGAGAAAATCGATCATGGCGGTGAGCACGAGGGTGCCGGCGAACACGGCAAGGACCGCGGACAGGAAACGCAGACCGAAATAGCGCGAAAGCGTGCCGGCGATCATGACGTCTGTCCCGCGACCGCATTCGCTCGCTGTGCGAGGCGCTCCGTGACGGCTGCAATCAGGTTGGCAACGAACGCCGGCGGCTCAATGATCACGCCACGCGAGATTGCCAGATAGCCCAGCACAAACGCGGCGATCATTCCGGCATAGGGCAGCAGCAGCGCTATCGGCGTGTGCACGCCCGCAATCATTCCGACGAAGCCTAGACCGCGCAGCGCCGCCACCGCGCCCATCGCCCCAAGGAGCGACATGGTGCGACTCTGGCGCGTCGTGCGCGGCGCTCCCAGATACGCATAGGTCAGTACCACGAAGGCCAACGGATAAAGCGGCGCCGTGATGCGGTCATGAAATTCTGCGCGAACTTGGTTGGGCTGGTCGGCGAATTCCGCTGCGCTGCGTTGGGGGTCGTAAAGCTCCCACAGATACCGCTCGCGCACCGAGTATTTCACGTTCTGCGTCGCGTGGGTGAGCCATGAAAGGTCGAAACCGTAACTCTCAAACAGCACGAGAGCGGGATCGCGCTGGCCCGTTTCGTGCCGTTGTATGCTGCCGTTGCCCAATACGAGAAACGCCCCGCGCTCGTTTTTGACGATGTCGCCTTTCTCGGCGAGAATGGTGACCCTCTCCTTGGGGCTGCGTTGATCGTCGATCAGGATTCCGAGCAACTGGCCGTTCGGCTCGCGTTCGCGAATGTGCAAGGTGAGCCGTTCTTCCAATTTCGTGAAACGGCCAGGTTGCACCACGTTGCTGACGAGGTCGGCGCGGACCTCAGTCGCCCACAGGCGCAATTCGCGCAGTCCCCAGGGCGAGACATAGATGCTGATCGCGGCAACCAGCAGCGACACGACGGCTCCCACCGCCAGGAACGGCCGGAACAAAATCCAAGGAGGCATTCCGGCCGCATTCATCACGATGAGTTCGGAATCGTTGCCGAGCTTGTTGAGCACGTGGGCGACCGCGATCATCAGCGCGATCGGCGCGATGATCTGAACGAGGAGGGGAATGATCAGCCCCGTGATGCCGACGAACACGAAGATACTCTGGCCCTGGTTCGTCATCAGGTCGATGTCGCGCAGCGCCTGCGTGATCCACATCAGCGCTGTCACGCTCGTGCAAATGACCAGGAACGCACCGAAGGTGGTGCGGAAAATATACCGCCCTATGGACCCCATGCGGCTACGCGTCCCCGCTCACGGCAAAACTCCGGCGCGCGCGACCCCCTGTCGGCAATTGCGCTTCCGGCAAACCAGCCCTTTCTATCCTTTCCTTGATCGGCCAACAAAATGGCCTCGCCAAGGCAAACCCTTTGAGTATGCACAACAATTCGTTAATCGGCCGGGGTGGGAAGGCTGCTCGGGGCATGTTCGGAGTGACGTACAGCCGCGCCACAGGACGGGCCTGCTCCCTCCCCCCCTTGTGGGCAGGGCAATCGCATATGAGCAAACCGTACCCCAAACCGAGGCCGCAAAGCGGCACTACGCTGGTGGTTCTTGTAGAGGCGGGTTTTAAACCCGCCCTCGTTCGGCATTCACGGTGTGTGAGGTTGATCCGAGCTTAGCCGTACGAACTTCGATTCAGCAGCTGATGACGGCAATTCTCTTGCAGCGAGCCTGTGGCACAAGGGGCGGGTTTCAAACCCGCCCCTACAAGCTTCGCGACCGCGATGTGCTTTCCTCCCCTTTCAGGGGGGGGATTCCCACGGCATACCAGTGCGTGCCCGCCTCTGTGACTTGTCGCGGGTCCACACGGCCTTCTAAGGACAGGATCGGTTCACATGGCCCGCACGCTCAGGCTTGAATTCGCCGGTTTTGATACGCCTGCGCAGGGCGTTCTGATCCTGTTCTGCGAGGAGGGGCTCAAGCTCGGGGGGGCTGCACGCAAGGTGCTCGCCCCGACCGGGGACCTCATCAACCGCGCCGCTGACGCGGACGGTTTCAAGGGCAAGAACGGATCAAGTCTTGAAATTATCGCGCCCTCGGGCCTCGACGTGCCCCGAGTGGTATTGGTCGGCGTCGGAAAAGGACGCGATCTCAAGGATCAAGATTTTGCCAAGTTGGGCGGAATCGCGATGAGCAAGATTCCGGGCGCGGCAAAGGTTGCAACCGTGCTTGTCGACTTTCCCGGGCGAGGGCTCAGCCCTGAGCGCGTTGCCGGTATAGGTCTTGGGGTAGAGCTGCGCGCCTATGCCTTCGAGCGCTACAAGACCAGGCGCAAGGAAGACGAGGAGCAGGCGCGAGAAGTCAAAGTGACCATCCTGACTGAGGGTGTCGGCGCCGTAAGAAAAGCCTTTGCGTCGCGCGCGGCGGTCGCTGGAGGCGTTCTGATTGCCCGCGATCTCGTCAATGAGCCAGCCAACGTGCTTTACCCGGAAGAGCTCGCCCGGCGTGCCGGCCATCTCAAGCGGCTGGGCGTGAGCGTGGAAATTCTCGATCCCGCGCAGATGAAAAAGCTCGGCATGAATGCGCTGCTCGGGGTGGGACAAGGCTCCGAGCATGAGAGCCGCACGGTGATCATGCGCTGGAATGGCGGCAAGCGCGGAGCTGCTCCCGTCGCATTCGTCGGCAAGGGCGTATGCTTTGATACCGGGGGCATTTCGATCAAGCCCGCCTCAGGGATGGAGGACATGAAGGGCGATATGGCGGGGGCGGCCTGTGTCATTGGTCTCATGCATGCGCTTGCCGCCCGCAAGGCAAGGGTCAACGCCGTCGGCGCGATCGGCTTGGTGGAGAACATGCCCAGCGGCACCGCGCAGCGGCCGGGCGACATCGTCACCACCATGTCCGGACAGACCATCGAAATCATCAACACGGATGCCGAGGGCAGGCTCGTGCTCGCGGATCTCCTCCATTACGTCAACAAACGATTCAATCCCAAGATCATGATCGACCTTGCCACCCTGACCGGCGCCATCATTGTCGCGCTCGGGCAGGAATATGCCGGTCTCTTCAGCAACGACGAGAAGCTCGCGGAGCGGCTCATCGAAGCGGGAAGGGAGAGCGGGGAGCGCGTTTGGCGAATGCCGCTCGGACCGGAATACGACAAGATGATCGACTCGAAATTTGCGGACATGAAAAACACCGGGGGTCGCCATGCGGGCGCCATTACCGCGGCTCAGCTGCTCCTGCGCTTCGTCGACAAGACGCCGTGGGCGCATCTCGACATCGCCGGCACCGGAATGGGCTCCCCGCAAACCGACATCAACAGGAGCTGGGGGTCGGGTTTCGGCGTGCGCTTGCTCAATGAGTTTGTGGCGAGGTACTACGAGAAGTGAGATGACCGAAATCCTGTTCTACCAGCTCCAGCGCCAGCCGCTGGAGCTGGTGCTGACGACGTTGCTCGAGAAATCGTTGGAACGCGGCTGGCGCGCGGTGGTGCAGGCGCCTTCGGAGGAGCGCATCGATGCGCTCGACGCGCATTTATGGACGTTTCGCGACGAGAGTTTCATTCCCCCCGGCACCTGGCGGCAAGGCGAAGCGCCCGAGCAGCCGATCCTCCTGACCATCAATGATGACAACCCCAACGGCGCGTCCGTGCGCTTTGTCGTCGACGGCGCGGAGCTTCCGCCCGACGCCCAGGCCTATGAGCGCATCGTCGTGCTGTTCGATGGCGATGATCCCGATGCAGTCGCGGCTGCGCGCGAACGCTGGACATCGAGCAAGGCGGAAGGATTCGAGGTGACCTACTGGCAGGCGGACGAGCACGGCCGCTGGCAGCGGAAGGGTTGATTGCCTGACGCCGTAGCCCGGATGATGCGGGCGTGCGCTTGCGCGACGGCGAAATCCGCGAAC
>CATPCO010000037.1 GCA_955652925.1 uncultured Xanthobacteraceae bacterium
ACCCGCACCGTGCGGTTGATTGCGTGACTTGGCGCGATCGTCGCGATCTGCGGAGTCCCGCCGAAGCCGGTGGCGCGGCAGAACCAGTTGTAGAGCGGCACCGCCGCATAGGCGGCTCCCACCATGACCGCGACAAACAAGCCGCACGCCCCCGCAATGAGGGCATTCTTGCCGGTCTGCGACAGACGTTCCCGACCGCTCATTCGCTGTTGCCCAATTATCTTGCCCAATTATAACGGCCGGTTCAACACGCCAGGCCCTTTGATCAGGGTGACCACGTAGAACAGGATGACCAGCACGCCGAGCGCCAATGCAATCGCCACCGAGCGCGCGCGCCGGGTGCGTTTCTGCTCCTCGGAGAGAACGATCTTGTCAGGCTCCTGATCCATGTGTTCGTTGAGCGGTCACGCAAACCGGCCAGCAACCGCGTCGATGAGCAACACGGCAAACAGCACGAAAAGATAGAGAATCGAGAAACCGAAAAGCCGCAGCGCCGCACTTTGCGCGCCTGAGCCCTCCTGCTCTCGCAAGAGGCGTGCTGCCAACAAGACCATCAGCGCGCCGGCGACAACTGCGGTCACCCCGTAAATGGCGCTGCGATACCCGAGCAGCCAGGGTGATGTGCCGGCCAACGCCAGCACGGCGGAATAAAGCAGGATCTGCCGCTTGGTCTCTTCCCGTCCGGCCACGACCGGCAACATCGGAACGCAGGCGCGGGCGTAATCCTCGACGCGGGTCAGTGCGAGCGCCCAGAAATGCGGCGGCGTCCAGACGAATATGATCAGAAACAAAAGGACGGATTCGAAGCCGATGGTCCCGGTGCTTGCCGCCCAGCCGATAACAGGAGGAAGCGCCCCGGCAGCACCGCCGATGACGATGTTTTGTGGCGTCGAACGCTTGAGCCAGATCGTATAGACGACGACGTAGAAGAAGATGGTGAACGCCAACAGCGCGGCCGCGAGCCAATTGACCAGCAATCCCATGACCGCCGCCGAAAAGCAGGCGAGCGTTATGCCGAAGCCGAACGCTTCTCCTGGCGCAATGCGCCGCCGCGGAATGGAGCGGCGCGAGGTGCGCGTCATGACGGCGTCGATGTCGGCGTCGTACCACATGTTGAGCGCACCCGCCGCCCCGGCGCCGACAGCGATGCAGATGAGCGCGGTAAAACCGATGACGGGATGGACGTGCCCGGGTGCGATCATCATTCCAACGAGCGCGGTGAAGACGACGAGCGACATCACGCGCGGTTTCATCAGATCGAGATAGTCGCCGACCGTGGCGATGCTCGGCTCGGACCGGCCGACGGCCGCAGCGGCTGCGTCCAACCGTGCACCTTCGCTCAATACTGACATCGGGCTGCGCTCAAAAGGTTCGATCCGTTCATCGGACAAGCGGGAGCTCATTGTACTGGTGAAATGGGGGTGGCGACGGCAGGGTCCATTCCAGCGTGGTGGCGCCAGCGCCCCATGGGTTCGCCCCGGCCGCTTGCTTGCGCAAGAACGCGTGGACAACGCCGTAAAAGAAGACAAGCGCGCCGAACCCCGAAACATAGGAACCGAGCGAAGAGACCATGTTCCACCCCGCGAACGCGTCGGGATAATCGACGATGCGCCGCGGCATTCCCGCGAGCCCAAGGAAGTGCTGCGGAAAGAATACGATGTTAACCCCGATAAACGTGATCCAGAAGTGCAGCTTGCCGATGGTTTCCGAGTACATGTAGCCCGTTATTTTGGGAAACCAGTAATACCAGCCCGCAAAAATGGTGAAGACCGCGCCCAGCGAAAGCACGTAGTGAAAGTGGGCGACCACGTAATAAGTGTCCTGCAGCGAACGATCGATTCCGGCATTGGCGAGCACCACTCCGGTTACTCCGCCAATGGTGAACAGGAAGATGAAACCGATGGCCCACAGCATCGGCGTCTTGAACTCGATCGAGCCGCCCCACATCGTGGCAATCCAGGAGAATATTTTCACTCCGGTCGGAACCGCGATCACCATGGTCGCCACGACGAAATAGGCCTGCGCGCCTGTCGGCATCCCGACGGTGTACATGTGATGCGCCCAGACGACGAACCCGATGCCGCCGATGGCCACCATTGCGTAAGCCATGCCGAGATATCCGAATACCGGCTTCTTGGCGAAGGTGGCCACGATCTGGCTGACCATGCCAAAGCCTGGCACGATCAGGATGTAGACCTCGGGATGTCCGAAAAACCAGAACAGGTGCTGGAACAGGACCGGATCGCCGCCGCCGGCCGGAGTAAAGAACGTGGTGCCGAAATTGCGGTCGGTGAGCAGCATGGTGATGGCGCCTGCAAGCACCGGCATGGCCAACAGCAGCAGGAACAGTGTGACAAGCTGCGACCACACGAACAGCGGCATGCGATGCATCGTCATCCCGGGCGCGCGCATGTTCAAGATCGTGGTGATGAAGTTGATGGCGCCGAGAATCGAGGACGCACCGGCGAGATGCAGTGAAAGAATCGCAAAGTCGACGGCAGGCCCGGGATGACCCGTCGTCGACAGCGGCGCGTAGAGCGTCCAGCCCCCGCCCACGCCGGGAGCAGAGGGCTCGCCTTCGACAAACATGGAGATGAGCAGAAGCGAAAGGGACGCAGGCAACAGCCAGAACGAGATGTTGTTCATGCGCGGGAACGCCATGTCCGGCGCGCCGATCATCAACGGCACCATCCAGTTGCCGAAACCGCCGATCATTGCCGGCATGACCATGAAGAAGATCATGATCAGCCCGTGCGCGGTGGTGAACACGTTGAAGGTATGCGCTTCATGGAAGAACTGGATGCCGGGCTGCATGAGCTCGAGCCGAATGCCGATCGACAAGACGCCGCCGATGAGACCACCCATCAAGGCGAACACCAGATACATCGTCCCGATGTCCTTGTGGTTGGTCGAATAGAGAAAGCGCCGCCAACCGTGCGGATAGTCGTGGTGCTCCTCGCCGTGGATGTGGGTCGCGGTCGCCATGATGTCCCTCGAAGTAAAATTCGCCCGCCAAGCTGCGCTCGCGCATCACTGCCCGGCCGATTGCGCCGAGGCCAGATTGACCGGCGAGGGCGCCGCGTGCGCAGCGTATTTCTTCTTGGCCTCTTCCACCCAGGTGGCAAAGTCCTGCTCGCTCAGCACGCGCACCGCAATCGGCATGAAGGCATGATTCTTGCCGCACAGTTCCGAGCATTGGCCGTAGTACACCCCCTCGCGCGTAGCCTTGAACCAGGTCTCGTTGATGCGCCCCGGGATGGCATCAATCTTGATACCAAAGGAGGGCACCGCGAAGGAATGGATCACATCGGGAGCGGTCGTGAGCACATGGACGGTCTTGTTGACCGGCACCACCATCTCGTTGTCGACCGCAAGCAGCCGCGGCTGATCGGGCTTGAGCTGTTCTGTCTTGAGGATCAGCGAGTCAAACTCGAAGTTGCCGTTATCCGGATAGCTGTAGCTCCAGTACCACTGTTTGCCCGTGGCTTTCACCGTGAGGTCGGCGGGCGGCGGGATGAGCTGGAAGAACAGCAGCTTGAAGGAAGGAAGCGCGATCACCAGGAGGATAGCGACCGGAACCGTCGTCCATGCCAATTCGAGCCAGGTGTTGTGTGTCGTGCGCGAGGGAGTCGGATTGCTGCGGGCATTGAATCGCACCATCACGGTGATCAGCAGCAGCAGAACGAATCCGGCGATCGCGGCAATGATGTAGAGAAGGAAGTCGTTAAACCAGATGATGTAGTCCATTACCGGGGTGGCGGACTCCTGCAGCCCGAACTGCCACTTGGAGGGCTGACCGAGACCGGCCAGAGCCGTACCACCACCCCACACCATCCAAGTTGCCAAGGTTGCTGCGGCGGCAAGCCGCTTGAACACCGTCATTCCGATATCGCTCCCTTCGGATGGAACTCTTGTCGCACGGGGGGCAGGGCCCCGCGCCACACGGCAGTCCTGCGGCATCGCCTTGCGGACAACTCCGCCCCGATACGGGCCGATCGCCAGCGGAATCCGGCCTCTCAAACCATAATTCGGGATCAGTCGCAATGGAGCGCAGGAGCACGCACGTGCGACCGGACGCCCCTCCAGATGTGCTCCGGGTTCCCGGGTTGGCCGGTTCGGCGACCCTTTCTCGGCCACAATGCGCTGTTTTACTAATCCTTGAACCCGAAGTTCGACCATAGCCCTATGCGGCCGATTCGGCTTGCGGCGGGTTCACGATCGTTTGAGGCACGGGATGAGAGGTTTATTGCTCCGCAGACGTCTTCGTCACAAGCCACTGCTCGCCGCATTATTGGGGTGGGTGGCGCTCACTCTTGCCATGCCGGGCGGCGCGCACGCCCAGGGCGGGGTCAAATCAGTCCACAATGACTGGCAAGTCCGTTGCGATACGCCGCCGGGTGCTCAGGGCGAGCAATGTGCTCTCATTCAGAGCGTCACTGCCGAAGATCGCGCCAATGTCGGACTGACGGTTATCGTCCTGAAAACCGCCGATCAGAAGAGCCGGCTCATGCGTGTGGTCGCCCCTGTGGGAGTGCTGCTTCCATCAGGGCTAGGGCTCAAGATCGATCAGGTTGATGTGGGGCGCGCGGGCTTTGTCCGCTGCCTGCCGAACGGATGCGTGGCCGAGGTGGTTATGGACGACAACCTCGTCAAGCAGCTGCGCACGGGGCAGACAGCAACCTTCATTATTTTTCAGACCCCCGAAGAGGGCATCGGCTTCCCCATGAGCCTGAAGGGATTCGGCGAAGGCTTCGACAAGCTGCCTTAAACTGCAAGCAACGGACAAGAAGCGCCAATCCCGAGCCAAGCTCCGGGAGACGCAGCAGTCACGGCTGACCCAAGCGCGTGGCCACACGGGCACGGCATTGGCCTCGCAACGCGCCGCGGGCGCATTACCTGTGTGGTGGAGTGCACTGACCGGGAGCGACCATGAACTCGCCAAGCATTTCGTTATTCGACCGTGCCGGGCTCGACCGAGGGGAAGCCCGCCGTCATATCGCGCACGGCCTTGAAGGGGCGGATGACGGCGAGCTTTACCTTGAATATGCCCAGTCCGAGGCACTCCTGTTCGACAACGGCCGGCTCAAGCAGGCGACCTACAATACGGACCAGGGCTTTGGCCTGCGCGCCGTCAAGGACGAAGCCGTCGGCTATGCGCACTCATCGGATCTTTCCAGCTCCGCGCTTGCGCGTGCCGCAGACGCGGTGCGCGCCGTGAAGGGCGGCTACAGCGGACATTACGCGGCACCGCCCACGCACACGAATGTGCGGCTTTACGGGGATGAGAACCCGCTCGGAGATCCCGCCTTCGAGGCCAAGGTTCGCCTGCTCGAGACGATCAACGGCTATGTCCGCGCTAAAGATGCCCGGGTGCGCCAGGTTTCCATATCGCTCGGCGCCAGCTGGCAGGTCATCGAGATCCTGCGTGCCGACGGCGAGGGCTACCGCGACGTGCGGCCATTGGTACGGGTAAATGTATCGGTGGTCGCAGGGCAGGGCGATCGTCAGGAAACCGGCAGCCAGGGCTATGGCGGGCGGGAAGGCTTCGCGCGATTTCTGGCGAGCACTGCCTGGCAGAAGGTCGCGGACGATGCGCTCCGTCAGGCGCTGATTAATCTCGAGGCGGTCCCCGCCCCAGCCGGCGAGATGGATGTCGTGCTTGCACCGGGCTGGCCCGGTGTCATGCTGCACGAAGCTGTCGGGCACGGGCTCGAGGGCGACTTCAACCGCAAGGGGTCGTCGGCATTCGCGGGCCTGATGAGTGAGCGCGTGGCGGCAGATGGCGTGACCGTGGTTGACGACGGCACCATTGCGCAGCGCCGCGGTTCGCTCTCCATTGACGACGAGGGCACGCCGACCAGGCGTACTGTGCTGATCGAGGACGGCATTCTCGTCGGCTACATGCAGGACCGGCAGAATGCCCGTCTCATGGGCATGCGGCCGACCGGCAATGGCCGTCGTCAGAGCTATGCGCATTCGCCCATGCCGCGCATGACCAATACCTACATGCTCGCGGGCGATCGCCATCCCGGCGAGATCATCGCCTCGGTCAAGAACGGGATCTATGCCGTCAATTTCGGCGGCGGGCAGGTGGATATCACGTCGGGCAAATACGTGTTTAACGTCACCGAAGCTTATGAGATCAAGAACGGCAAGCTCGGCCGCCCGCTGCGCGGGGCCATGCTCATCGGCAATGGACCGACCGATCTCAAACGCATCAGCATGATCGGCAACGACCTTGAGCTCGATCCGGGCATTGGAACTTGCGGGAAGAACGGCCAGGGCGTGCCGGTCGGGGTCGGGCAGCCCACTCTGCGCATGGACGGCATCACCGTCGGGGGGACTGGTTAGAAATAAGCGATGCTGCGGCCGCAGACTGCGACGCTGATCCATGTCGCTAGGGAGAGTAATCCGGCCATCTTGGCGCTTGCGGGCATGGCCGCAGCGCTCGCAAGAGTACTGATTCTCCGCCGCAGCCAGAGTTCATGCACTGCCGCGTTGAGCAGGCCGGCTGCGATCAGGACGATTTTCAATTGGAACACCCGATTTTCAGCGAGATGGCCAGCATCAGCCGCGAACAGCACAAAACCCGTGACCGCCATGCCCAAAAGACCCGCAGCCGCGACCATGCGAGCACGCGCGAGCACGGACCTGCGATCCGTTGCGGCAAACCCACCAAGCAGACTAACGCCGATGATCGCGATCGCGCCTGCGAAAACAAACAGAAAGACGATGTGCCCGATATTGGCGACGGGATAAGCCCAAAGCGATTGTCGGATCGCTGCGGAGAAGCCGGACTGTTCGAGCGCGACGAAAACAGCGCCCGCCGTGCTCGCCATCACCGCATCTCATAGGTTTTGCCGTCCACTGTGATACGCTCGGCGCGCATCTCGTCCTTGGCAACGGTCGAGGGATAACCGTAGGCGGAGATATTATTGCCCATCGCCACCACGGTTTGCGTCGCGCCGCGGCTGTTCATGCGCGAGGTCGGAGCGAGCGTCACGGTCCAGGTCTTGTCATTGCCTCGCACCGTGATGGTGGCGTGCGGATTCTCGAACTTCAAAGTGAGGATCGGCCCGCTGACCGTGACCGGATTTGCTGCGTCGTAGCTCCCCCAACCGTGGTGTGCAGACGCCGCACAGGTGATCAGCGCAAGCGTGCCGGCAGTCAGGATGATCTTTGTCATGATCGTCTCCAAGCTTTATCTGATGACCCCGGAGATACAACACGGTTTGCGCAACGGGCGCGTGATGCGGTTCTTGAGGTAGCACACTGCGGACGTCCCGACATAACCGGGCCGCACATAGGTCCAAGCGCGGCAGGCGGCTTCGCCTTCACAGGCGGCTTGACAAGTTCCGCCGGTGGGGTCGCTTGCGACCTCGAAATGCCGCAGGTCTCCGCCGTAACGGTCGAACCCGAACTCGATCACGCCGGTACGCGGCTCGATCACGCCCGTGCCGTGCACGCCGGATACACAGCAGGGCGCTGGAATCCGCTTGGGCACGCGGGATTTCAACCAGCACATCGCGCTGGTATTTTCCGTCAACGGATAGGAAAACGCCCAGGCGCGACAGCGGGGATCACGTTCGCAGCGCGCAGCGCAAATGGCGGGATCGGCGAAACGCATGATAAAGCTCGTATAGTCGCTTCCGGGCCGGTCGAAGCCGACCTGCGCTCGCGCAGACGAGGTCGCAGCGACGATCACGATCAGCAAGCCCACCCGCCAGCATCGCGGCATGCGCAGATTCTCGCTCGGCTAGCCCCCCTTCCAATGGTAGAGAACAAGTGTGGCACACGCGAGTGCCGATGCGAACACGCCACGGCAGAGCAAATTCTCAAGGCCGCAACCGCGCGGCGCACCTTTGCGAGCTGCGAACCGTCATGACTGTACAACTCGGCGAATTCGGTTTTCTCACGTTTGGCCTCGTGCTCCTGCTCACGGCCGTCCTGAGCGTGCCGATCGGCCGCAAGATCGGCCTGCCCTCCATCGTCGCCTATCTCCTCGGAGGCATCATCATCGGTCCCTCCGGGTTCGCCCTCTTCCCGACGCCCGAAAGCATCATCCCGGTATCGGTGCTCGGCGTGGTGATGCTGCTGTTCCTCATCGGCCTCGAGCTCGAGCTCGGCCAATTGCTTGCAATGCGCCGCGCCATCTTCGGCCTCGGGGCTGCTCAATTGGCATCAACGGCGCTTGCAATCGCGCTGCTCGCGCATGGGCTCGGACTCCTCGGTTGGCGCGGTGCCATTGTTGCGGGACTGGCGCTCGCCATGTCGGCGACCGCGATTGCACTGCAAATCCTGGAAGATCGCGGAGAGCTGCAGCACAGTTATGGCCAACGCGCGTTTGCTATTCTCCTGTTCCAGGACATGGCCGTGGTGCCGCTCCTGGCGCTCCTGCCCTTGCTGGCACAGGGCGGCACCCACGCCGACCTTGGGCAGGCCTCACGCGCGGTTGCCCTCATCGCGGGCGCGATCGCCGCCCTCGTGCTGGCGGGTCGATATCTGCTCAATCCGTTCTTCCGGCTGCTCGCGCACAGCGGATCGCGCGAGGTCATGACGGCGGCGGCGCTGCTCGTCGTGTTGGGCGCGGCTTTGGCCATGCAGCTCGCCGGCATGTCCATGGCGCTGGGAGCTTTTCTTGCCGGGGTTCTTCTCGCCGAATCAAATTACCGGCACGAGCTCGAGGCCGATATCGAGCCGTTCCGCGGCCTCTTGCTCGCCCTGTTCTTCATGGGCATCGGCATGAGCATCGATGTCGGGCTCGTTCGCGCCAATCTTGTTCTGATCACGGTCGCTGCGGTGACGATCACGGTTTTGAAGGCGGCTATCGTCTGGCTTCTCTTCCGCCCCGTCTGTGCGCGCGGCGATGCGCTCCGCGCAGGTTCGGTGCTCACCAGTGCCGGCGAGTTCGCGTTCGTGCTGATCCCGTTGGGGAGCTCTTTAGGGGTGTTCGATGAACGAGCGTCCGGCGGCCTCATTGCGATCGCCGCCGTGACGATGCTTTTGGGCCCGCTGGTCGCGAGCCTTTCCGACACTTTGCTCCAGCGCTTTGCCGGTTCCGAGGAGCGCGAAGCCGACGACTTTGCCGGCGCGCGGGGGTCGGTGCTCGTGATCGGTTGGGGCCGCTTCGGCCAGATCGTCTCGCAATGTCTGCTTGCAGAAGGCATCGATGTCACGACCATCGATCGCGATCCCGAGATGATCCGGCAGGCAGGCCGGTTCGGGTTCAAGGTCTATTATGGCGACGGCACGCGACTCGATGTCTTGCGGGCCGCAGGCGCGGGCAAGGTGCGGCTTATCGCCGTCTGCGTCGACGATCGGGATAGCGCGAGCCGCATTGTCGATCTTTTGAAGTCGGAATTTCCCGGCAGCGAGCTTTACGTGCGCGCCTATGACCGGCGGCATTCGCTTGCGCTCATCGCCAAGGGCGTGAGCTTCGAGCTGCGCGAGACCTATGAATCGGCGCTCGCATTCGGGCGCAAGACGCTCGAAGCGCTCGGGCTCGATTCCGAGCGGGCGCTCGCGGTCGAAGAATTCGTGCGCCGTCGCGATCTCGACCGCTTGGTGCTGCAGCAGGCGGAAGGCATAACGGCGGGCCGGGATCTGCTGCATACGACCATGGTGCAGGAACCACTGAGTAAACCGTCAGGGGAAGCGAGGCCGCTCAACCCGGAGGCGGAAGAGATCGTGGATCGTCCTGCCGCGGAGTGATTTCAATAGGCATATTCGTTGAATATCGGAGCAACGCTTTGATGCCACTTGCCGTGAAATTTCGCGAGCAGCTCCTGCGCGGGCGTGATGCCGCGCGCAACATATTCCTGGATCGGTGCGAGATAGCGGCGCTCGTCCTTGCCGGTACGATCAAGGCGCGCGCGGCGTGACAAGCCCTCGCCGGCAAGCGTCATCGTGATTGCCGCGATCTCAAGCACACGGCGCCCAGCAATGATTGCCTCGAAGCCAAGCTTGGGCACCTCATCGCGCAATCTCTGGCGCTCCTGCGCACTCCAACCCTTCACCAGGTCCCACGCGGCATCGAGTGCGGCGTCATCGTAAAGAATTCCCGCCCAGTAGGCAGGCAAGGCAGTGAGGCGCCGCCATGGCCCGCTGTCGGCTCCACGCATTTCCAGGTAGCGCTTGAGACGGACCTCCGGAAAGATGGCGGAGACATGATTTGCCCAATCGGAAATGGTTGCGCGCTCGCCCGGCATTCCCGGCAGACGTCCGCGCAAGAGAGCGCGGAACGACTGGCCGGCAACGTCGATGTATTCCTCCCCGCGCTTGACGAAATACATCGGCACATCGAGGGCGTAATCAACGTAGCGTTCAAAACCCATTCCCGGCTCAAAAGCCCAGGGCAGCATTCCCGACCGGTCGGGATCGGTATCGCGCCAGATTTCGGAGCGGAACGAAAGAAAACCGTTCGGCTTGCCTTCGGTGAAAGGTGAATTGGCGAACATGGCGGTAGCCACCGGCTGCAGCGCAAGCGAGACGCGCAACTTTTTCACCATGTCGGCCTCGGAGGAGAAGTCGAGATTGGTCTGCACCGTGCAGGTCCGGTACATCATATCGAGACCGAGATTTCCGACCTTAGGCATGTAGCCCGTCATGATCCGATAACGGCCCTTCGGCATGGCCGGCATGTCGGCGCGACTCCAGTTCGGAGTCATTCCCAGACCGAGGAAACCAATACCGAGGGGGCGCGCGACTTCCTTGACCTGCGCAAGGTGAGCCATCAGCTCCGAGCATGTCTGATGCACGGTCTCGAGCGGCGCTCCGGATAATTCGAACTGGCCGCCGGGCTCGAGCGAGATCGCCCCGCCCCCGGTGACGTCAAACAATCCGATGATATTGCCGCGCTCGATAATCGGCTCCCAGCCGAGCAGGTGCTGCATGCCTTCCAGCAGCGCGCGGATGCTGCGGCGCCCGTCGTAGGGAACCGGATGATGGCGCTCTTGCATGAAGGCGAATTTCTCGTGCTCGGTGCCGATCCGAAACTGCGACTTGGGCTTGCAGCCGGCTTCGAACCACGCGATCAGCTCCTCGCGCGTTTCGATCGGCGTCATGTCGATCTGGTCACGAGCCATTCGGCATTCCGGCAAAAGGGTCGCGGACCTTACACGGGCGCCGCGAAAGAGCAAATCCTTCCCTGGGACCAATTGGCGCTTCGCGCGTTAATGCGCGGGAGCGCGTTGGACAAACTTTACGAACGAGTGGTTTTGGCCGGCATCGCTGCGCGGCGCATTCGGCCGCGAGCTTCCGGGGCGCACCCAGCACGCCACATTCCCCTCGTGGTATCCGCTGTTTCGTCTGGACCGTATCTTCTGCTGGCCGTGCGGCGCCCTGCAGACAAGCTTCGTCGACCACGCCGCCCGCCGCGCCTCCGATCATCTACCCGTGCTGGCCGATGTAGTGGTAGGTTGAGACCTTGCCGCCAGACCGGCCGGCCTTGCCATCGCCTGTGCCTGTGCTTGCGGCTGAAACAAAGAATCTGAGAATTCCGGACCTTCCGGAAGTTGGGGGAGATCGCAATGCACCGCACGAAGCTCGCTGCAATTGCCGTTGCTGTTCTCATGGCCGGCATTGCGGCCGCCGCGGCCGAGGACTATCCGGCGCGCCCGATCAGCGTCATCGTCCCGTTCCCGGCGGGGGGGCCGACCGACGCGCTCGCGCGCGTTCTCGCCGAGCGGATGAAAACGTCGCTTGGTCAATCCGTCGTCGTTGAAAACGTCACGGGAGCAGCAGGCACCATTGGCGTCGGCCGCGTGGCGCGTGCGGCACCTGACGGTTACACGGTGAGCATCGGCCATTGGCAGACCCACGTCATCAACGGCGCGACCTACACGCTCCCCTACGACGTGGTGAAGGATTTCGAGCCGGTCTCGCTGGTCGCGGATAATGCGATCTGGATCGTGGCAAAAGCCGCCTTCCCGCCAAACAATTTCGCGCAGTTCATCGCCTGGCTCAAGGACAATCCCGGCAAGGTGACGGTGGGCATTGGCGGTGTCGGCGGTGGAGCGGATGTCGTGGGCACGTATTTCCAGAAGAGCACCGGCACCCGCTTTCAGTTCGTGCCTTATCGCGGCGCCGCACCCATGATTCAGGATCTTGTCGCGGGACAGATCGACCTCACCTTCACACAGGTTGCGAGCGCGCTCGCCCAGGTGCGTGGCGGTCAGCTCAAGGCCTATGCGGTGATGGCCAAACAACGCTGGGCGGCAACTCCCGATACGCCGACCATCGATGAGGTCGGGCTGGGAGGGCTTTACGCCTCGTTCTGGCACGGCCTCTGGCTTCCTAAGGGCACGCCCAAATACGTCATCGCAAAGCTGCATGCTGCGGTCGTCGAGGCCTTGGCCGATACCTCCGTGCGCCTGCGGCTAGGCGATCTCGGCCAGGAAACTGGCCGCCCGAGAAGCAGACGCCGCAAGCCCTGAGCGCGTTTCAGCAGGCTGAGATCGACAAGTAGTGGCCGATCATCAAGGCCGCCGGCATCAAGGTGGATTGAGCTTGTCATTCGCCGCCGAGCCTCATCGCCGCGGTTCTGCGCGGCAAGGCCGGCTAACTTTTACGCTGAAAATCTCCGGCGTTTTTCTTCATGCTCCCGGTCGCGGTCGAGCAGCCAGCGGTATGGACGTCACCGTCTTGCACCAAGAGATGGTTTGTACTAAGTTGTATACAAACAATTACAGCGGAATAAATCATGAGATCGACGACTTTCACCGTTCGTGTGGGCTCTGCGGACAAGAGGCGGCTCGAGAGATTGGCCAAAAGCACGGGGCGCAGCCGTTCATTTCTGGCAGCTGAGGCAATCAAAGAGTACCTCGAGGTCAACGAGTGGCAGGTTGCGGGCATCAGGAGCGCAATCGCATCGCTCGACCGCGGTCAAGGGGTTGGACACGCGCAGGTCAAGCAATGGGTGGCATCCTGGGGAAGCCGCAGGGAGCGGCCGCGACCTAAGCCTTCATGAGGACGGTCTGGTCACCTCAGGCGATCGATGATCTTGTCGCGCTGCGGACCTATATTGAACAGGACAATCCGGCCGCAGCGCGACGCATCGTCCTTCACATTATTCAGAACATCGACACCTTGCTTCCCGGCAGCCCCGAAATGGGACGGCCCGGACGAGTTCCGGGGACGCGCGAGCTTATCATTCCGAGGACACCATTCATTGTTCCCTATCGCCTGGAAGGGAATACAATTCAGATCCTGCGCGTTTTTCATGGCGCACGTCGATGGCCGGAGATTTTATAAGCAAAGGCCGCATCTTACGCCCATGATTGAAAATCAACGCCGAGCTTCCAGCCAAGCCACAATAACGCAAATAACGGCGCAATAGGGAATGCAGAAGATGGAACCGCCGGCCCTCGCCACGCCAAGAGCGCGGTATGAACACGGCGCGAGGCTTCGCAAGCGCACACCGCTCGAAGCGCATGCGGATCTGCACGAGCCGCGCGGACGCGATCCGGTCGCCCTCCTTGCCGCCGGCGACCGCACCGGCGTGCCCGAGCTCATCCCGGTCCGCTATGAGCGCATGCTCGCAAGCCCCTTCGCATACTTGCGCGGGGCAGCTGCCGTCATGGCGCAGGATCTCAAGCGTCAGGCCAGCGCCGGCATTGCGGTTCAGGCCTGCGGCGATTGCCACCTTCTGAATTTCGGTGCGTTTGCCACTCCGGAGGAGAACATCCTGTTCGACATCAACGATTTTGACGAGACTCTGCCGGGAGTGGATTTCAGCGT
>CATPCO010000038.1 GCA_955652925.1 uncultured Xanthobacteraceae bacterium
CGAATAGCGAGTGGCTCGGCTGTAGGTTGGGTCGAGCGCTTTTGCGAGACCCAACATTCCCCCGCGTGGCGCAAAGGTTGGGTCTCGTGAAGAACTCGACCCAACCTACAGACGGTTTCTTCGAGTGCACTCATGGGAGTCGCAAGTTGGGTTAGCCTGTAGCAAGTGTCGGATGGCCGGTCTACTATTTCGCTATTCGCGATCATGGAAGCCAAGCACATCGACACCAAGCTGTTCTGGCGCACCCTTGGCCAGCGGGCGATCGGGAGCACCATCGTCACGGCGCGCTCGATCGAAGGACCGGCCGGGTTTCTGGGTTTGTCGGCAACGCATGTGTGTGCGGAGCCGCCGCTGATGCTCGTGTCCATTGACCAGCGCACGTCGGCACTGCCCGTCGTGCTTTCAGCCGGTCACTTCGCCATCAATTTTCTGCCGCGGGAGGCGAGCGCGGTCGCTGATCTCTTCGCCGGCAAGACTCCTGTGAAAGGCGCTGCACGGTTCGAGACCGCATCCTGGACGGCGCTTGCGACCGGAGCCCCGGTGCTGACGAATGCGCTTGCGGCCATGGACTGCAAGCTGGAGGAGAGCCTGCAGCGCCACGGCATTTCAATTATCATTGGACGCGTCGTTGATGTGCTGATCGGCGAGGGCAGGCCACTGGTGCATTTCCGCGGCGGCTACCTGGAATGAGAAGGAGGCGCCGCCAATGCTCGTTTGCATCTGTTCGTTGCTGACCGCGCTGGCGCTCATGACCGCGACGTTAGACTCGCCGGCGTTTGCGCAAGACCTCATTGTGGAAAAGAAGACCTTCGAGCTGCCACGCTACGAGACCGTCGCGGGCGACACCATCAAAAATGTGAGGATCGGGTGGGAGGCGGCCGGAACGCTCAATGGCGACAAATCGAATGCCGTCCTGATCACGCACTTCTTCTCCGGCACCTCGCATGCTTTCGGCAAGTATTCCGCGAGCGATGCCGGCGCCGGCTATTGGGACGGGATCATCGGTCCCGGCAAGCCGATCGATACCAGCAAATATTACGTGATCTCGTCTGACACGTTGGTCAATTTCAACGCCAAGGCACCCCACGTCGTGACCACGGGTCCCGCGACGATCAATCCGGACACCGGAAAGCCTTATGGCATGACCTTCCCGGTCGTAAGCATTAAGGATTTCGTGCGGGTGCAGAAGGCGCTGATCGACAGCCTCGGGATCAGCAGGCTCAGGGTCGGGGGCGCCTCCATGGGCGGATTGCAAGCTTACGAATGGGCAGCGAGCTATCCCGATATCGTTGAGCGCATCGTGGCGGCGATCTCCACTCCGGCCGCTGACCTCTATCTGATTGCGTGGCTGGGTGCGTGGGCAGAGCCGGTTCGGCTCGATCCAAAGTGGAACGGCGGCGATTATTACGGCAGGGACGAGCCGCTCGCAGGAATAAAGACCGGGCTCAAGGTCGCAACTCTGCATGCCTTTCATTACGAGTGGGCCGACAAGGCGTTTCACGGCGGGCCCGCCGCGGAGGGCAAGGATCCGAAGACAGCCCTTGCCAACAAGTTCAAGGTCGAAACCGAGCTCGATGACTTCATCGCCCAGCGCGCTGCTGTCGTTGATGCCAATCAATTCCTTTATCTCGTCAAAGCCAATCAGTTGGCGTCCGCGGACATTTCCAGAATCAAGGCGCCGGTTCTTGCGATCGCAACGCCGACCGACGCGCTTTTCCCTCCCGCGCGTGTCGCGCAAGCGGTGGAAAAGATTGCGGCCAATGGAATTGCGGTTGAAACAGCGCAGGTGACGGGCCCCAATGGGCATTGGAACGGGGTCCTGGCCATCGCACAGGCTAGCGAGAAAATCCGCGCCTTTCTCGAAAGGAAGTAGACCATGAACGTGAACATTGCCCCGGACATCGTCGCAAAAGAGCTTTCGGCTGCGAAGAATCTCGACGATTACTACGCAAAGCTCGTTCCTGCAGGGATGGGCGCGGGCTGGAACAAGTCCGAGCCGTCGCTCTATCCGGCGCCGAAAAAGACTTTTCTGCCGGCGCATTGGCCGTATCGCACCGCGCGGCCTGCGCTCGATGCCGCAGCCAGGCTCGTGCGCACGGAAGATGCAGAGCGGCGCAATCTCATCCTGCATAATCCCGTTGCCGGCCATGGCTATGGCACCGCCTCGACCATCGTGGCGGCCTATCAGATGATCAAAGGATTTGAGTCCGCGCGCAGCCATCGTCATACGCCGAACGCGCTGCGCTTCATCCTGGAGTCCGGGCCCGGGACCTACACCATCGTCGATGGCAAGAAGGTGCCGATGGAGGAAGGCGACGTCGTCCTCACGCCCAACTGGTGCTGGCACGGGCACTGCAATGAGGGCCCGGACAACGCGTACTGGATCGACGTGCTCGACGTTCCGCTCACGCAGTTGCTCGGCCCGATCTTCTTCGAAGGACTCGAGGGCAAGTTCATTGAAACTGCCGGGGAAGCGGCCGCGAATTCGCCGTACCGGTTTCCATTTGCCACCTGGGGCGCCAAGGCGGTACAGCAAAAGGAAAGCCGTCCCGGTCTGCGCGAGATCGTGGTCGGCCCACCCCACCTCGACAGCCTGCGGATCAAATGGCGGTATTTTTCCTCGAACGCCAAGGTGGATGAAGCCGAGACGACGGCAAACTGCGTCTACGCCGTTCACAGCGGTAGCGGCCGGGTGCGCTGCGACGAATACGAATTCGAATGGGCGCGCGGCGATGTCTTGGTCATCCCGTCCTGGCGCGCGGCGCGTTGGGAGGTCGGCAGCGAAAGCTATCTGCTCCGCGTCTCCGACGAGAATCTCCTGGAGAAGCTCAACTGGTTGCGCACCGCCGGGTAAGGTAATCAGTTGGTAGGGCGCATGACCGAAGCCGCCTTCGCCAGGGCTTCGGCAGTGCTAATAAGCGCGGCGAGGCGACACTGACACTTCGTGCCGCCACTAGTGGACCTTGCATCACCGCCCTGGATAGAGCGCTGCGGTTTTTGTCCGTAGGGATTTTTCGCATCGTGCAAATGTTGCCGGTACCGCGATCAAAATTATGATGCTGGTCACGATTCCCACTGAAATGGTAACAGGCGAAGCAGAATTCATAAATGCCTCACCCAGAAAATAGGCCGCAAAACCATAGCCCAAAACCCAGGTAGCGGCAGCAGACGCACTGGCCATGTAGAAACTTCTTTTTGGCATGCAATTCGTACCAGCCAGTGCCGCCGCGATATTTCGCAG
>CATPCO010000039.1 GCA_955652925.1 uncultured Xanthobacteraceae bacterium
CCTCAGGATTGTAACCCCCCTCACCCGGAATGTGCGCGCAATGCGCACATTCCGGGTGAGGGGGGTTACAATCCTGAGGCCGGTCCCCTGGATCGCGCAAGGCGCGCGATCCGACCTCTCCCAAAAATGCCGAACTGGGGTAAACCCGAGTTCGGGCGGGAGAGGTGCGCAAGCTGCAAGGCCACGGTGCGATCAACGTCATCGGAATCTGATCTAGACTAGCGATCGATGGCAGCCGTGTAATAGCTCAGGTCGATATATTTTTCGGGCTGTGCGAGAAATTTCTGCGGTTGTGCGTATTCGGTTCGCAGCCGCAGCACCGTGGCTGCGCCTTCATCATCGATCCGCGCCTGGGGATGAAAGCCATGGCGGGCAGCAAGCAGAATGTCGCAAGTCGCTTGCGCGATCTCCTGGCCGAGAGTGGGCACATGCTTGAGCAGCGAGTCACGCGCATTCGCACGATTGTCGCTGCGATAAAGCCAGTCGAGTGCTTCCAGATAGGCTTGGATGAAGCGAACGAGAAGGTCCCTGTTCGCACGTGCCCACGCGCGACGCGCCGTTCCCGAAATGCCCTGGTAGTGCGGCAGCAGATCGCAGGCGCTCTGGAGCACCCGTAAGCCCGACGCTGCCCCCATCAATTCAAACGGGGTGACGAGGAGGGTTCCCGCGTGCTTGCGCGCTTGCAAGGCCTGGAATCGCTGCAGGGCGCCGCCCGCGCGCTCGAACGTCACTTCGCTTTCGCTCACGCCATTGAGCGCCAGCATCTTGCGCAGAACAAACGCGAAGCCCGTGGTCATCGCGTCAACCGAGAGCGTCTTGCCTCTGAGATCGGTGTAAGCTTGGATCTCGGGGAGAACGACAAGGCGCAAAAAGCCGTTGTCTCCGCCCATGAAGGCAAACAGGTCAGGCTCGCCCTCGACCGGTTGCTCGCCCTGTCCTTCCGCATAGGCGACGATATTGTCGAAGGCGGTGAGCCCGATGTCCCATTTGCCGGTGATGAGGCCGGCGAGTTGCTCGACCGAATTCGCGGTATAGGCGAGATCGAGCTCGATATCGCGTGCCCGCAGGAAGCCATGCGCCATCGCGGTCCACATCGGAAGGTTGAAGCCGCCGGGAAAGACGATTGCGCTGATGCGCTCAATGGCCATGAATTTCCCCCGGATTGACGTCGTCTGGTGCGTGTTGACGCTATAGCTCAACACGAAGTCACGGCCCGATCTACCCCTCTTGTTGATCCTGTGACATGATGATGCCAATGCTCGACGCAAAGAGGCGTCCCTAATGGGAGGATGCAATGGACGAACGCTGGTTGCTGTCTCGGCGCAAATTTCTGCACACCCTTGCCGGATCCGGTGTCATCGCCGGCGGCGATCTTGCCTGGTGGGAAGCACCCTTGCTCGCGCCGCGCAAGGCCTTTGCCGCCGAGCCGGTGCGGTTCCAGTTCAGCGTGCCGGAGCCGACGCGCATCACGCTCGTCACCTCGCTGGTGCAACGCTTCAATCAGTCGCAGAAGGATTTCGAGGTCAAGGTCGAATTCGTGCCGCAGGCGCAGGCGCGGCAGAAGCTGATCAGCGCCGTAAGCGCGGGCAGCCCGCCCGACGTCTGCCAAATCTGGGACAACTGGATCGGCCAGTTCCAGGGAATGGGCGCAGTCGAGGACCTCACTTCCCGGGTCAAATCATGGAAGCACCGCGACGACGTGCAGGATACCGCCTGGCAGACCGTGAGCGCGGGCAACGCGATTGTCTCGATGCCGCTCGCGCTCACGCTTGATGGAATCTTCTACCGCACCGATCGGCTGCGGGAGCTCGGCCTCAAAGAGCCCACGCCCGATTGGACCTGGGACGATTTCCTCAGGATCGCACAAGCCTTCACCAAGGCGAGCGAAAACCGCTACGGCTACGGGATGCGCGGCGCCGGCACCTGGTCGGTGCTCTATCCGAGCGAATTTGCCTACGCCAACGGCGCCGAAGTTCTCAAGGACGGCAAGCTCGCGATCAATTCGAAGGAGGCCGTCGATGCGCTGTCCTGGTATCTCGACCTCGCGCTCAAGCACAGGGTGACGCCGCCCAGCGCCGCCACCGACGGCTTCGTCGAAATTGTCGAGACCTTCGGACGCGGTATCACCAGCATGTACCAGCACAATTCCGGCTCGGTCGGCCAGCAGAAGAAGAATGTGGGAGCGGCGAATTTCGCGACCGTGCCGCTGCCTGTGGGTCCGGCAAAAAAGCGCGCGTCGTTCTACTTCTCCGAGACGCTCACGATGTTCAAAGCCGGACGCAACAAGGAGGGCGCCTGGCAGTTCGTCAGCTTCATGCTCGATGATGAGCAAAGCCTCATGTACAACAAGACGCTCGGCCTATTGCCGCCGCGCAAATCAATCATCTCCAAGCCGGACTTTGCCGATGATCCGGCGCTGCGCGGCTTCATCGCTTCCTTCCCGTTCGCGATCGTCAGCCCCTACCTCGCTTACCCGGGATGGGGCGGACGCATCGACTCCGATGGCGTACCCCTCATCCAGCAGGCGATTCTGGGAAAGATCTCGCCGCAGGAATGTCTCGACCGCTTTGCCGCCGTGCTCAAACAGGAAATGACCTGAGCACTGACGACGCCGATGACGACGCTTGCGCTCGGAACGCGCCGCGCCCGCCCGCTGATCAGCGCCCGCACGCGCAAGCTGCTCATCGGCTATTGCTACCTGATGCCGGCCGCGCTGTGCATGCTCGCAACGGTGGTCGTGCCGATCGGCATGGCCATCAAGATGAGCCTCTACAACGACATCCTCTACAAGCCGCAGGACTATCGCTTCATCGGATTGGGCAACTATTTCCGCCTCGCGGCGGACCCGGTGTTCTGGCTGTCGCTGTGGAACTCCTGCGTCTGGGTGTTCGGCTCGGTGGCGTTGCAGTTCGTGTTCGGATTTGCGGCGGCGCTGCTGCTCAACCAGGCGTTTCGGGGCCGCGCGCTGGTGCGCACGCTCACACTGCTTCCCTGGATCATCCCCGGCGTGGTCGTCGGACTGATCTGGGAATGGCTCTATCAACCCAACTATGGCGTGATCAATGATCTTCTGATCAAGGCCGGTTGGCTGCACGACCGCATTGCCTGGCTCTCGACGCCGGACCTCGCCATGGCGGCGGTCGTGTTCACCAATGTCTGGCGCGGCATTCCCTTCTTCACGATCATGTTGCTCGCTGGACTGCAGGCGGTCCCGGCCGAGCTTTATGAGGCGGCGCATGTCGATGGGGCGAGCGTGTTTGGGCGCTTCCGGCACATCACCTTGCCGCTGCTGCGGCCGATCATCGTGGTTGCAACCGCGACACGCATCATCTGGACCTTCAACTACGCCGACCTGATTTTCGTGATGACCAACGGAGGGCCGGCCAACGCCACCCAGATTACGTCGACCTATACCTTGCTGCAGGCCTATTCGAATCTCGACTTCGGCTACGCCGGCGCGCTTTCGGTCGTGCTGCTTCTCGTAATGCTGGTGTTCACCGCCGCCTATCTGCGCATCACCCGCGGCGTCGAGGAGATTGCATGATGCGCCGGGGCGCCTCGGCGGGTCTCGTCGAAAGGCTCCTGGCCGGTCCGGTTCTCTGGGGTGGGCTCGTCCTGCTCACCGCATTTGCCTTGGGTCCCTTCATCTGGATGTTGCTGACATCGTTGAAGAACCACCAGGAGCTATACGCCACGCCGCTTGAGTATCTGCCCAGGCATCCCACGCTCGAGAATTATGTCGATGCCTGGACGTCCCCCGTCACACCGTTCAGCCGGTTTTTCTTCAACAGCCTGTGGGTGTGCTCCGTCACCATGGTGGCGACCACGGCTGTCTCCGTGCTTGCGGGCTACGCCATCGCCCGGTTCCGCTTTGCCGGCCGGGACGCCTTGCTGCTCATCTTTCTCGCCACGCAGATGTTTCCGAGCGTTCTGCTTATCGCTCCCTTGCTGACCCAATGGCGCGCGCTGGGGCTGATCGATACCTACCAGGCGCTGATCTACTCGAACTTCTCCTTCACCGTGCCGTTCACCGTGTGGATGATGGTCGGCTATTTCAGCTCAATCCCGCGTGATCTCGAAGAGAGCGCGATGATTGACGGCTGCAACCATTTCGGTGCGCTGTGCCGGATCGTGCTGCCGCTCGCAGCGCCCGGCATCGCGGCGACTGCCATTTTCGCCTTTGTGGTGTCGTGGAGCGAGCTCCTGTTTGCGATCTCGTTTACCACCGAGACCGACATGCGGACCCTGTCAGCGGGCCTGCTCTACATGGTCGGACAATACGAGGTGCAGTGGGGACCGCTTTCGGCCGGCGTTATCATGAGCACCGTGCCGGTCGCGGTCCTCTTTACGTTCCTCCAGCGCCACCTCATTCACGGCCTCACCGCAGGCGCCGTCAAAGGGTGATGCACTACTCGTTTTCCACAACGGCGATGTCCACGAACCGCCACTCGTTCTCGTTTGACTTCTCGGACTCGGCATAGAGGCCGATCGCGCCGCCGTTGCGCGGCGGCTGTCCGCGAAATTCAAACGCCTTTTGTCCATTGACGTAGAAGGCCGCAAGATTGCCGCTGAATGTGACCATGATTTCGTTCGTGACGTCCAACCCGGTTTTGACGAATTCGGATTTTGTGGCGGGCAGGACACTGGCCCATTCGCCGTTGACCATCCGCAGGATGCCCAACCTTCCATTGGGATAGACTGACACAGCATAGTGGTTCCTGCGATTCGCCGTTGTCCAAAAGGCAAGCCCTGCATTGGTCGAGCCGTTGATGTCGGTAACCTCCTTAGGCGACTTGAGCTGCGCGCAAATCGTCGCATTGCCAAACAGCAGCGACGGATAGAATTGCCGCCAGGATCTGGATGCCTGAGGTTTGAGGACAAGCTCGCCGTCGGCGAGGAACACACGCCCGCTCGCGAGGTTACCCCATCCCGGATCGGCGGCTTTGAAATGGTCCTCGAATGCAGCCGCCCGTAACGGCTTGCATCCGGGTCCCACGGCCGGAGCGGCAAGTTTTGCCGTCACCTGCTGCTGCGCATCGGGATCAGCCGCCACAACGTTGAGCACGCGCCATTCATTGCGCTCATTGGCGTTGGAGGCGCTGTAGAGTCCGATCATGGTGTCGTCTTTCGGCGGCTGACCGCGGAATTCCTGGACCATGACACCGTTTATGGAGAGCGTCCCGCTGTTGTCCCGCGTGGTCACCCTGATTTCATTGACGGCTCCTGGACCCGATTTGATGCTCGCAAAGGCTGTGCGCGGCGTGACCGATGCCCAGGTACCGGCAACCATTCGATCGATGGCATAGGTGCCGTTTGGGTAAATACTGACGGCGTAGAAGTTAAGCGCGTCGCTTGCCCAGAAAATCAGGCCGCCGCTCGCCGTGCCGGTCTCGGAGCCGAGTTCCAGGGGTGCCTTCAACGTCGCACAGAGCGCGACGTTCTTGAATCGAAAGGGCGCATAGAGGAGGCGAACGTTCTTTCCCTCAACACCCTTGAGCGCGAGCTCGCTCTCGACCAGATAGGCAGTTTGCGAGGGCAGACGCCACGCCGGATCGAGCGCGCTAAAATCATCGGCAAGCGTTGCCGGCAGGTCGAGCTTGCACCCGGCCGTCTCGGCCAGCGGCGCCCGCGCGGTTGGCTGTGGCTGCGTGATCGGCGGCGGTTGGGTCGGTACCGCGCTAGGCGGTGCGACCTCGGTCTTCGGGTTGAGATAAAGCCAGGCGGCGGCACCCATAACGGCGGCGAGGCAGATCGGCACGGCGACGAGCGCGGTTTTGCGCAATGATCGCGGCCGGGCCTGGCGCGGCGCTGCCTCGGCTGCCTGCGCCGCGTCGGCAGGCGGTGGCGCTTGCGCGGCCGTTGCATCCGGCGCCGCGGCGCTCGGCCCCCCGCGCGCAACGGCCGCGCCTTGCGCGGATGGGGCTGCGGAAGGGCCGGCAGTTTTCGTGTCGCTCGCCGCTGGTGCGGAGGGTTTTGCGCGATCTGCGATTATCCGCTCCATCGAGCGGATCAGGCGCTCCACGTGCGGATGAAAATCCCTGCCTGCGTCGACTTCCGCGGCGTTGCGGTAGGAGAAATCTTTCAGGCCATCCGGCAGCTCTGACGGTTTGGGCATGGCGGCCCCGCCCACGAGCACCGGAATGACGACGGTTGCATTCTTGATCGCCGTCTCGATCTCGATCCGAACCGGATCGTTTTCCTCGCTGATCCGCAGATGGCGGCCCTTGCCCGGGCCGGTCCATTTCGGCCCGATCACCGCCACGAGAATATCGGTTTGCGCCAACTCGCTCTGGATGTGCTCACGAAAATCGGTTCCGAATGGAATGCTGTCGATATCCATAAACACGGATTCCTCGCCGAAATGGTTGGCGAGACGGTCCCTGATGCGGCCCGCAATCGCATCCGAATCGGCGCGGCGGTATGAAATGATAATGTGGGGCATCGGGCGCGATATTAGTCGGCAGCGCCCCTTGCCGCCAGATCGGGTGCATGGGGAACAACGCCCATCGGTTTGCGTTCTACCGGGATGAACATCAGGAGCTGACAAATGGACTTTGGGCGAGGACTACTCCTGTGGCTGCTTGGGATTCCCCTTCCGATCATCCTTTTGCTTGCGCTTTTCTGGCATCACTAGGTGCAGGCTC
>CATPCO010000040.1 GCA_955652925.1 uncultured Xanthobacteraceae bacterium
AAAAGTAGATCCCGCTGAATTTTATTTCACGCTGATGCCCGCAGCCTTGATCACCCGAGCCATCTTTTCGGTTTCGTTGGCGAGGAACTTGCCAAACTCCTCGGGCGACATCGATAACGGGATGCCGCCGAGCTCTTCGATCCGTGCCTTGAGCGTGGGATCGGCGAGTGCGGCTCTGATCTCCTTGTTCAGCGTCGCGATGATCGCGACGGGCGTACCGGCCGGCGCACCCACGCCGTACCACTGGGCCGATTCGAATCCCGGCACTGTCTCGCCGACCGTCGGAATTTCCGGCATCGAGTCCAGGCGCGACGCTGACGTCACCGCAATTGCGCGCAGCGTGCCGGCATTGACGTACTGGATCGCTGATGGAATGGTGCAGAACACCATCTGCACCTGCCCGCTCAGCAGATCAGTGAGCGCGGGCGCCGTGCCGCGGTATGGGACGTGGGTCATCCGGATCCCGGTCATCAGCTGGAGCAACTCACCGGAAGCGTGATCCGGTCCACCCGCGCCGCCGGTTCCCATGTTGACCTTGCCCGGATTGGCGTTCGCATAGGCGATGAATTCGCGGACGTTATTAGCCGGAAACGCCGGATTGACCGCCATGAAATACGGAAAGCGCCCAATACCAGCGACCGGTGCCATGTCGCGCATGAAATCGAAGCTGAGACTTTCGTAGTAGGTGGCATTGATCGCATTCGCCGCGTTGACCAGGAGCAAGGTGTAGCCATCTGGCGGCGAACGTACGACCGCCTCGGTTGCGATGTTGGTTGCTGCGCCGGTCCGGTTCTCCACCAGGAATTGCTGCTGGAGCCGCTCCGAGAGCCACTGGCCGATCAGACGCGCCGCGATGTCAACGCCCCCGCCCGCAGAATAGCCAACAAGAATACGCACCGGGCGCGACGGATAGGATTCCGTCCGCGCTACTTGCGGACAGGCCGCAACGGCAGCAGTGGCGCCCATAAGGCACAACAGTCCGCGTCGATCTATCGCCATGACCTTCCCCCCGCGTACTCAGCCGCTGACTGGCGCTCTCTTAATCGATATTCCAAAGACGTTGGCGCAGTCTCAATTCGGCTTGATGCCCGCCGTCTGAATGACGCCAGCCCATTTCGGAAGCTCGCTCTTGATCAGAGCCGCGACCTCGTCCGCAGTTGCCGTGGCGGGTTCAAAGCCAAGCGCAACCAATCGTGCCTCGACCTCGGGCAACGCGACGGCGCGGGCGATCTCATCGTGCAGAAGCGCAATGATATCTCTCGGCGCGCCGGCCGGCAGCAGAACCACCAGCCATGCATCACATTCCACGTCTGAGTAGCCGACCTCGCGCATGGTCGGGATGTCGGGCAGCTCGCGAACGCGCTTCTTGCCGCCCACGGCGAGTGCGCGCAGGTTTCCATCCTTCACTTGCGGTATGGTCGCGGCCGGCGACCCGAACGAAATGGGCGTATGACCGCCGACCGCCGCCGCGATTGCCTGCGCTCCGCTATTATAGGGCACATGCACGAGATCAAGACCGAGCGATTTGCGGAACAGCTCGCCGGTGAGGTGCGCGCCCGTTCCAACGCCGGCCGAAGGGTAGCTGTATTTGCCCGGGTTTGCCTTGATCAGCGCGACCAGCTCCTGGACGGTGCGCGCCTCGACTGAAGGGTGCACCGCGAGAACCTGCATCGTCGTCGCCGGTATCGTCACCGGGTCGAAATCGCGCGTGGCATCGTACGGGACCTTGACGTAGAGGCTGGGATTTGCGGTGAAAGCGATCCCATCCTGAACAAGGATCGTATAGCCATCAGGTGATGCCTGAGCTGCGCGGCCTGTGCCGATGGTGCCACCCCCGCCCGGAGCGTTCTCAACATAGAACTGTTGTGCAAGCTGGGCGGAGAGCCGCTGTGCGATCAGGCGCGCGATAACGTCCGCCTGTCCGCCGGCTGCAAACGGAACGATGACCCGCACCGGCCGCGCCGGATAGCCTTGCGCCCATGCCTTTGGCGAGACAGCGCGCAGGGCCGCCGCGGCAGCGCTCAGATGCAGAAAGGTTCTGCGGGACGGTTTCATGCTCGCGCTCTTTATGGATTACACCGAGCGTGCCGTCTACCCGACGGCGCCTGGTTTTGCGACTCACGCCAAGTGCGGGATCTTCAGGCGCTCACCCTTCGCCTTGGCACTGATGGGCGGCCGCGGCAGCTTCGCGGTTCCGCCCGCCATGACGAAGGTGTGTTCGAGGGAATACCAGGCCCCCTGCACGTCAGCTGCCGGCGCAGGCTCGTTCTCGTGGCGCACATAATTGCCGAGCAGATGGCGCGTGACGCCGAATTGCGCGTCGCTCTCGATATATTTGTCGTCCGGCACATAGAGTTGGGAGATCAGGGTCTTGAAGCCTTCCTTGGTCGCGAGGAAATGCAGGTGCGCAGGCCGCATGTTGTGTCGGCCCTGGGCGCGGAGAAGCTCGCCCGTTGGGCCATCGATCGGAATCGGGTAGCCGGCGGGCTTGACGCTGCGGAAGTTGATGCGGCCGGCCGCATCGGTGAAAAATTTGCCGCGTAGATTCATCTCCGCCTGCTCGGGGTCCTGGTTCTCGTAAAAGCCTTCCGGGGAGGAATGCCAGACATCGACCTCGGCGCCGGCGATCGGCTGTCCGCTGCCATCGTGGAACATTGCGTCGACAAACAGGGCGGGACCAGGCGTGCGCGAGCGCACGATCGAGCCGCCATTGGGCGTGGTGGGAGAGTGCATGCGCCAGAACGGCCCAAGCAGGTTCTGGTCGGTCTCCGTCGTGCCGTGATTGCCGTTGTTGAGGAGACAAACGAGGGCAGAGAGGCCGAGCGAGCCGGCGATCAGTACGGCCTCGTTGTGGGACTCGCTGCTGTGCCTGCCGATGGCAACGACATACGCGAGCGCGGCATGAAACTCCTCCTCGGTCAGTTGCGCCTCGCGCGCGAAGTCATGCATGTGGCGCACGAAGGCCGACATGATCTCCCGGAACCTGGCATTGGGGGCGCGCTTGAGCTCGGCGAGCACCGCGGTTGTGACGTCTTTTTGATTCTCGATGATCATGTGTAGTTTCCCGGAAACGACATTACCTACTGGTTTGCTTCGCCGCCGAAGAAGCCCGCGATCTTCCAACCATCAGCCTCTTTGACATAGCACAATTGCTCGCCGCCGATCGGGAGCACGGATTCGACCGGGACATAGCCGACCTTACCCGCGGCAGTCATCACCTTTACAAAGGTCGCGTGCACGGCGTTGAGCGGCGAATCGTCGGGGAGAATGCGAACGAGATAGAGCCCGAGCTTATCGATGACCGGCGTATCCTTCTTCGCATCGGCGCGGACTTCGACACCGTCGCTGATCGGGAACACCCAATCGGACGCGTCGGTCTGGGTGGTTGTTGCAAGCTCCTCAGCCGCCTTTTCGTCGAAGCGTGCTTCGACCGGCGCACAGATCACTCCGCTGCGCTGCGGATCGGGCATGGTGCTGCTCTCGGCGGCATAGGCGGCAAGCGCATCCCAGCCGAGCGCATCGGCTCCCCCGAGGCTTAAGGCTTTGGTCAGATTATCGATAGCGGGAAGCTTCTTGTCCGCGATGTCGGTATCTTCGGGAATCCAGAAGAAGGTCGCCGAGACAAGCGGGGCGAGCGCGGCACGATCCTTGTTTTGCGCGACTTCGGCAAGCCGCTTACGAAAATCATCGAAGCTTGGATCGTTCAAAGGCGGCGGCAACGTAATCGGCACCGGCTTGTAGGAACCGGGCGGCACGGGCGCCGCTTGTGGCGGCTGTGGTTGCGCCAGGCTGGGGCGAAGCGCGAATGCGCCCAACGCGAGCGCAGCGATTAGCATCAAGGAGAATCGCACCCGCATCGCAGTCGCTCCTGAGTTCGTTCGCCCCCGACACACGCACAGCAAGGAATGTTGTTCGAATCGAGTTTAACATGACCATGTCCCCCAAACAGCAAGCTGCAAGCTCGGGTTCGGACAAATGTTCGTTGACCCCGGTAATCGGAGGCGAGAAGCAGCACCGCCGGTTTACGAAAAAGATACGATGATGTCGCTCCATGGTCCTGATGGAGCGCAAGCGCATTCGCGCGGCGAGGGTGGGCCAACGTGGTGGGAACCGGCCTGCATATTTCCAATTTTTCATCTTCACGTCAGCTTGGTGAAAGGGAGGTGCCGCAATATTGACATTGCCGTCCGCGACCCTGTCGCAGGGTGGCGTGCGTTGGCCTAAGGAGCGTGTGACGCATGGCCCTTGATCCGAAAGCCCAAGCCGCGCTTGCCTTGCACCGATTCGGGCTCGGGCCGGGCGCGGGATCGATTGCCGCCATTGCCTCCGACCCTCGCGGAGCGTTGCTGGCCGAGATCAACAGCCCCGACGCCGCGCGTATTAACGATACTGCGCTCCTGACAAGCGCCGACGCGGCCCGCGCGGCATTGAAATTCCAGCAGGAGCGACGCGCACAGCGCCAGGCGGACCGAGCCGCGCGTGCGGCGGCAAATCAACGGCCGGACATGAAAGCCGGCGACGCTCCCCCGTCCATGCAGCCAAATGCGGGCCCTCCCCTGCCGCAGCGGCTTTATCTCGATGAGGCGAAGGCGCGCATCCATGCGGCGCTTGCGGCCCAGATCGGCTTTGCCGAGCGGCTCGCCTGGTTCTGGTCCAACCATTTCTGCGTGTCGGCGGACAAGGGTGGCGTGCGCCCGATCTGCGGCGCGTATGAGCGCGAGGCTATCCGCCCGCATATCCTCGGCCGCTTCCATGACATGCTGCTCGCGGTCGAATCCCATCCGGCCATGTTGATCTATCTCGACAACGCGCGCTCGATCGGCCCCAATTCATTGGCGGGCATGCGGCAGAAGCGCGGTCTCAACGAAAATCTCGCGCGCGAGATTCTTGAACTGCATACGCTCGGCGTGCGCACGGTCTACAAACAAGAGGACGTCACGAGCTTCGCGAAGGTGATCACCGGCTGGACCGTTGCGCCGCCGCGCCAGGATCCCGCCCATGCCGGCGAATTCCAGTTCAATCCGCGCATGCACGAGCCGGGCGTACACACCGTGATCGCAAAGAGCTATCCGGAGGACGGCGTGCAGCAGGGGCGCGCGGTGCTTGCCATGCTCGCGCGCCATCCCGCGACCGCCAAGCATATCGCGACCAAGCTCGCCTGCCATTTTGTGGCGGACGAGCCGCCACCTGCCTTGGTTGCGCGCCTGAGCAAGCGCTTCCTGGATACCGAGGGAAGTCTCAACGAGATGGCGAAGGCGCTTGTTGCTGCACCCGAGGCCTGGGACAGCGCGCGGCCAAAACTCAAGCGTCCGGGCGAATGGATCATCTCGGCAATGCGCGCGGGCGCAGTCGTGCCCCCCGATATCGGACCGGTCATGCAGGCGCACAACCTCCTCGGTGAGCCGCTGTGGCGGCCCTCGGCACCGAAAGGTTTTGCGGACGAAAGCGCGCCCTGGCTCGACGGGCTCTCGCAACGGCTCGATATTGCAAATGCGCTCGCGCGACGCATGGGCGGCGACGCCGATCCACGCGAGCTGTTTGAACAGACGCTCGGCCCCCTCGCGTCGACGCAAACGCGCGAGGCCATCACGCGCGCCGAAAGCCGGCCGCAGGCTTTGGCGCTCCTGTTCATGTCGCCGGAATTCCAGCGGCGATGAGAGGTGAGACCATGACAGTGCATGCCCCGACCCGTCGCGAGCTGCTTCTTGCCTCCGGCGCGCTTTTCGCATGGGCCTATGTGCCCAAGCTTGCACATGCGGAAGGGCGCGATCCGCGCTTTCTCGTGATCGTGCTGCGGGGCGCGCTCGACGGCCTGGCCGCGGTTGCGCCCGTGGGCGATCCGGACTGGCATGTGCTGCGCGGCGACAAGGCGCTCACCGTCACGGGAACGCCCGCGGCTTTGCCGCTCGATTCGTTCTTCGCGCTCAATCCGGCAATGCCCAATCTGCACCGACTCTACCAGGCTGGCGCGGCGACGATCGTGCATGCCTCGGCGACCCCTTACCGGGAGCGCTCCCATTTCGACGGTCAGGACGTGCTGGAAAGCGGGCTTGCTGCGCCGGGCACGGCCGAAACGGGATGGCTCAACCGCGCGCTCGTCTCGCTCCAGCCGGCCGGGCGCGCAGGCGGCGGCCGCGACGCCTTCGCCATCGGACCGATCGCGCCGTTGGTGGTGCGCGGACCGGCGCCCGTCCTCGCCTGGACGCCGCGGCGGCTGCCGCCCGCGGGCGAGGACACATTGCAGCGATTATTGGATCTCTATCGCCACACGGATTCCGCGCTTGCGCGCGCTCTCGAAGAGCGCGTCGGGCTTGCCACCATCGCGCGCGCGGGCGGCATGGACGGCGAGCAGCCGCGCCCAGCACCGGGCGCGGCGCAGGTGCGCGCGTATTTCGCGGAATCGGCGGGAACGGCAGCGAAGTTTCTGGCGCGCCCGGACGGGCCTCGCATTGGTGCGCTTGCGTTTGACGGATGGGACACCCACGCCGACGAAGGCGTTGCGAACGGACGGCTCGCAAACCTGCTCGGGGCGCTCGACGGCGCCATTGCCGCAATCGAGGCCGAGATGAAAGACGCCTGGCGCGAGACGGTGGTGGCGGTCATCACCGAGTTCGGCCGCACCGCGCGCATTAACGGCACCGAGGGGACCGATCATGGCACCGCGACGGTTGCGTTCCTGGCCGGCGGCGCGCTCAAGGGCGGTCGCGTCGTCGCAGACTGGCCGGGCCTAAAAGCAGCCAACCTGCACGACGGGCGCGATCTCAAGCCGACGACCGACCTGCGCGCCGTGCTCAAGGGCGTGCTGAAGGATCATCTGCGCGTGGACGAGGCCGCGCTCGCGGCGAAGGTCTTTCCGGACAGCGCGCGCGTGAAGCCAATGGCGGGGCTGCTGCGGCAGGCGTAGGATGGTCTCGTAGGTTGGGTCGAGTTCTTCACGAGACCCAACATTGGGATGGCGCGTAGCGTTGGGTCTCGCCCACAGGGCTCGACCCAACCTACAGGTTCACTTCCGTGACTGGCCGCCGACTTCCATCCGGCTCTCGATTTCGCTTTGCGGCCAGCCGGTGAGCTGCGCAAGATTCTGCGCCTCCTGGCGAAAGCGCACCGGCAGCGATGCGCGATATTGTTCGCCCGCCGCGCAGCTTGCTTTGCCTTGCCAGGGATGACGCAGGATGTAGCGGCCCTGGAAATTCGTGCGGTCCCCGGTTTCGATGAGCGCGAGATCTTCGGGGAAGGACTTTGCGTCGTAGCGCACGTGCAGCCGGGTCACATAGGCGGAGGCGCCGCGACCGTTGAACGGGCTGTGATCGTCGCTGCCGATCCAGCGTGCGCCGAGCTCGACCAGCTCCTTGTTGCTCAGCGGCTCGGACGCACACGGATCGCACCAGCCGAGATCCCAGGCGTATTCAACGAACACCGCCTGCATGTTCTCGCGCGCAACCGCGC
>CATPCO010000041.1 GCA_955652925.1 uncultured Xanthobacteraceae bacterium
CATGGCGGTTGTTGCGGCGGCAAGGAGCGCGCGTGTTCAAAATTCTGCACCTGAACGAATGCCCGGTGAGCCCGATCGAATCCGGGCGCGGCGAGCAGAACAAGCTGATCAATGCCTCGCTTGGCACCGAGAAGGTGGATGTGCATCTCAATCGCCTGATGCCGCGAGGCCCGCCGGGCAAGCTTCACCATCACACCCATGCGGACAACGTCTATATCGTCAAGCGTGGCGAAGGCACCCTGACAGTCGAAGGAACCAGCTACGCGATCCGCGAGGATGACGTCGTCTACATTCCCGCCGGCATGAAGCATTCGCTCAGCAACCACGGCGCCGAGCCGTTCGAAATCTTCGAGATCTACGCGCCGTCCGGAAAGCATTTCGATTTCGTGCTGCACGAGTAATGAGCGACCACAACGGCGTCCTGTTCGTTCCCTATCGCGAGACGCTCGCATTGTTGAGCGTCGAGGACGCGCTTGCCGTATGCGAAGAGGTGTATCTGATGCATGCGCGCGGGAGCGTGGTGCTGTCGAATCCGCCAAGCTTCAAGCTCGACGTGGCGGACGGCTTCAACAACCATTGGCATGTGAAGTCGGTCCTGCTCAAGGACATCCCATCGACCGGCGTGCGGCTCTACAACTACTATGACGACGGCACGCGCAACACGGTAGGCGCGCTTTCGTGCACGCGCTACATCGCGCTCTCCGATCCCAGGAGCGGCGAGCCGGTCGCCATTGTCGACGAGCACTGGAGCTACGCCATCCGCAGCGCCGCGGCGGCAACGATTGCCTGCAAGTGGCTGGGGCCGCGCAACCCGAAAGTACTTGGCCTCGTGGGCGTGGGCACCATGGGCAGCAACACGCTGAGTTGCCTTCTTACCATGTACAAGTTCGAGGAGATCCGCTGCACCTCGCGCCGTCCAGAAACGCGCGAGGCCTTTGCGCGGAAGTGGTCGAAGGAGCTTCGCATTCCCGTGCTTCCCAAGGAGACCATCGAGGAGGTCGTGCGCGGGGCCGACGTCGCCGTCGGCGGCACCACGTCAAACGAGGTGGTGAGCCGTGAGCCCTGGCTCAAACCGGGCTCTACCTTCATTTCACTCGCGCGCCGCGAGCTTGATCCGGCCGGCTGGTCGAAGCTCGACAAGGTGGTCATCGACAGCTGGGAATTCAACATGCTCCAGCGCGAGTTCAAGCGCATGGTCGAGATGGGGCAATTCTCGCGCGACGATCTTTATGCCGAGATAGCGGAGCTCGTCAGCGGGGCGAAGAAGGGCCGCGAACGCGCCGAAGAGCGCATTCTGATCCACACCACCGGCCTTGTTTCACAGGACGTGGCATTGGCCCACTTCCTATATCGGCGTGCGCTGGAAAAGGGCGTGGGAATATGGTTACCGGCCGCCCATCAGTGATCGCGTCATTGCGGGACGTGCCCACCGATCTCGGGTTTACCCGAGATCGGCCACTTCAAGTGCCTAAGTCGGCAACAACCGGCTTAGGCGGGCTCGAACCCGCAATCCATAACCACGGACTTTGCTGGAACACAAAAATAGAGTACCGATATCAGCTCAAGCCAGGGGTCAGGACACAGTCCTGCCATAGCCCTGCTGTTTGTTTCGGTCGCGCGGGGGCGCTCGAAAGGAGACGAGCTTGTACTCGCGTCTGCGTTTTCTCACCTCCACCTGCCTCATTGCATTCGGAACCGTCGTTGTCGCGGGCGCCGTCGGTGTGCTGCCGGCGTTGATCGAGCGGCTCTCGGTAGTTGAAGTCTCACCGTCATGCACAGGCGAGATTCAATTGCCCTGGGGCCGCACCTGCTCCTCACAACCCGATACCCCCTCCGTTGCTGCGCGCTATCCCGGAAGGGATGTGCAGGTTGCGGATCATCCCGACCTCGATCAGGTGGCGACCGTCGAGCCGCCGCAGTCCAGCCAGAATACCGTTTCGGCTCCGATCGAATTCACGCAGCCGCGTTCCGCAGTCGCACCGGTGCAGCAGCTCGCCAGCGCGCCGCCTGGCATGGAAGAAGCCCCGCAGGCAACGCCAACCGCGCAAGCCCCGACCGTTGCCCCGTCCGCGCAAGCCGCGCCCATTGCGCCGTTGGTCAAACCGAAACCACGCTCTGTGAAGAAAGTGGCCCGGCGGGAGCCGAGCAGCGAGCGGCGGCGGGATGAAGCCTTGAGCACGGTGCGGCGCTTCGGCGGCAACAACGTGCGCGAAATTCCGGTTGACGCCTATGCCGCTGACGGCGCCCCGCGCCGCGTCATCATCATCCGGCCCACCTCCATTCAGGACGTGTATTATTATTACGGCAGACGGTAGGCTGATGTAGGGTGCGCAAAGCCGCGCTTTTGCGCGGCGTGCGCACGCGTGCAAATTCTTCTGCTTGTACTAAATTCGCGTGGGCACGGAGCGCGCACTCAAGCATCGCGAGTGACAGACACTCGGCCGCAGTCAAGCTTGCGCAGACTGCGTAAACTTGTCTGCGATGCGCGCCCTTTGCCCACCCTACTCGGCCGCGACTTGCTTTGCAGCTACCTGCTCCTCCGCATAAAGCCGGTCGAGGACACGGCGGGCCTGTATGACACCGGCATCGGCGTTGATGTCCGTCTGCGGCGGATCGGCAATTGCGTCGAGATTGCGTTGCTGCGCTTCGAACACCTCGACATCCTGCAGGAACGCGGTGCGGATCTGCTCGATGATCATGTCCGTCGTCCGCGGGTTGTTGACGTCCCAATTGTGCGCCTGCCCCCAGAAATAATGGCTGGTGGCCTCGGTTTCCGGCGTTATGGCATTGAGATTGCGCATGCCAATGCCGCCGACGCGCCGTCCTTCGGGCGCGCCGGTGCCGGTCGGCGTTGCGCCCACGTCGAGCCGCAAAAACGCGGGTGGCCCGAAATCGATGATCTGCCAGCGATCGACATTGCCGGTAAAGCCGCCGGCCTTCACGAACGTGGGCGGCGCCGGCGCATCGATGATCCAGCGGGTGACGACCACACCATCCTGCGAGCGCTGCACCTTGACGTTTGCCTGGTCGACCAGCGCCGCATTGCCGATGGTCGTGTCGTGCACGAAGGCAAGGTGAGTGAGGTCGAGCAGGTTGTCGACAATGAGCTGCCAGTTCGATTTGACGTGGAGATACTCGCCCTTGGCGCCCCAGGCCGGATCATCGAACCAGTGAAAGTCGGGAATCGTCCGCGGATCGGCAAGCGCGGGGTCGCCCATCCAGATCCATAGCCAGTGATAGCGCTCAGCCACCGGATAGCTCTTGACCCGGGCCGAGCGCGGGATCGTCTCCTGTCCCGGCACGCGCACGCAGGTCCCCGTGCGGTCGTAGCGCAGGCCGTGATAATGGCATTGCAGCGTGTCGCCAACGAGCTTGCCCATGGAGAGCGGCAGATGGCGGTGGGCACAACGGTCCTCGAGCGCAACCGGCGTTGCATCCTCCAGACGATAGAGCACGACCGGCTCGCCCAGAAGGAGCCGGCGCATCGGCCGCGCGCTGACCTCATGATCATAAGCGGCGACATACCAGTAATTTCTAAGAAACATGACGGCGTTTCCGAGTTCTTGGGGTGGTCGTTGTTCTGCGTAGTTCTGCGTAGTTGGGTCGAGTTCTTCACGAGACCCAACACTCGCGTTGGGTCTCGCAAGCCGCTCGACCCAACCTACATCCCAGCGCTATTTCTTTCAATGCAATGATGACCGCCGGATTCCCGTAGCCCGGATGAGCGCAGCGAAATCCGGGGCTGATCCCGCATGTCGCCCGTCTCCGCCAAAGCTTCGACGGACTAATGTGAGTGAGGCCGCCGAAGCCTTGGCGAAGGCGGCTTGCGCTCATGCGGGCTACGAAACTCGCAAAACGTGCTCGAACCAACCTACGTTTCTGCGTAGGTTGGGTCGAGTTCTTTACGAGACCCAACATCACGTTGGGTCTCGCAAGCGCTCGACCCAACCTACATTCCTACGTTTCAATCAGCTCGCGCAGCGCGGCGGTGATGGCTCCGTCGGGCCGACGAATTTCGTCGAGAATGGAAAAATGGTGGCGTCTTGGAAGGACGGTCAGTTGCACCGGCAGGCGGCGTTCGCGGGCGGCTTCGGCGTAGCTCGCGGACTGGCGTTTGAGCTCGGGCAATTCGTTCCCTCCCACGAACATCCGCAGCGGAGGACTGCGATCACCCACGAAGCGCAGCGGGCTCAGCGTCTCCACCTCGAACGGATCGAGCGCGAGCTTTTCGTTGAGATAGTTGAGCGCAATGGGCTCAAGATCAAAAATTCCGCTGATGGGAATGCCGCCGCAAACGGTGGGACGCCGCGCGGCCATGGCGGTGAGATGTCCGCCCGCTGACCAGCCTCCGGCAAACACCCGATCCCGAGCAAAACCGAAATCGTCCGCGTGCTCCGATAAAAAACTCAGCCCCTGCTCGATCTCCTGCACGATTTCGGTCAAACGTGCGTCGGGAGCGAGCGTGTAGCCGACGGTTGCGACGTCAATACCGTGCGGCAGCGGCCCGTCGGCGACGAAGGCAAACATCTCCTTGTCGTTGCGCTGCCAGTAGCCGCCATGAATGAACACGAACAACGGCGGCCGTTGGGCACCTGACGGAAAATAGTCGATGCGCTCCCGCGGCCGCTTGCCATACGGCACATCGAGCCGAGCATGCGCTCCCGATCGCACCGCTGCGCTGCGGGCGCGCCAACGATCCAGCCATTGCGGGCTGTCCGCCACGGCCGCGCTGTTGTTGTAGGCCGCATCGAGCGCCGGGCGATCCATGCCGCGGTAGATTGCATCCCCCATCACGCCACGCCTGCGGCCGCCAAGTCGCGCGGCATCATGTGGCTTGTGAGCCGGCGCGCGAGATCGCGCCGCACCGCGTTGAATTCCGGCGAGGCCACGTCGCGCGGGCGCGGCAACTCGACGTCGATGTCGCTTGCGATGCGACCGGGCCCGGCGCTCATGACGAGAACACGATCGGCAAGCAGGGCGGCCTCCTCGACCGAATGGGTCACGAACAGGATGGTGACGGGGCTGCGCGACCAGATTTGCAAAAGCTCGCGCTGGAGCTGCTCGCGCGTGAGCGCATCGAGGGCGCCGAAAGGCTCATCCATGAGCAGAATGCTCGCGTCATTCGCGAGCACGCGCGCGATGGCGACGCGCTGCTTCATACCGCCGGACAGCTGGCTCGGATAGCGATCGGCGAAGCGTTCGAGCCCCACGAGCTTGACGAACTCGCCTGCAATGCGATCGACCTCGCCGCGCGGCAGTTGCCGCTGGCGTGGTCCGAAGGCGACGTTTTCCAGGACCGTCATCCAGGGGAACAGGGCGTAATCCTGGAATACCATGCCGCGGTCGCTGCCCGGCCCGGTGATCGGCTTACCGTCGACCAGAACCTCGCCGCTGGTCGGCTCCTCGAAGCCGGCAACGATGCGCAGCATGGTCGACTTTCCGCAGCCCGACGCGCCGATGAGGCACACGAATTCGCGTTGCCGGATGGCGGTATCAATGCGCGCGAGCGCCTCGATGTCACCGTCAGCGACGGGAAATCGCTTGGTGACACCCCGGATCACGACTTGGAGCGGTTTACTTTCAGGCATGGTGCTGGGGACTCCATCGCAGCACGCGGTTGCTGATCGCCACAATGATGCGGTCGGTGAGAAACCCGCACACCCCGATCACGATCATGCCTGTCACCACAAGGTCGGTGCGTGAGAGGGTGCGCCCATCCATGATCACGGAGCCAAGCCCGGTGGGAACGCCGGTCATCTCGCCCACCACAATCAATATCCAGGCAAATCCGTGGGCGATGCGAAGCCCATTGAATATCGCGGGTAATGCGGCGGGCAGCACAACCTGACGAAACATCCCGGAGCCGGAGCAGCCCAGCATGGCGGCGGCCTCGAACAGCCGCACGTCCACCGACCGCACGCCGAAGATGGTATTGAGCAGAATGGGATAGAAGGCGCCAAGAAAGACCAGAAAGATCGCCGCGTTGGGCCCCAGCCCGAAGAAGATCATGGACAGCGGCAGCCACGCGGTGACCGGAATCGGCCGCAGCAGATTGATGGTGGGATCAAGCAGCTGCCGCAGCAGCTTGATCCGTCCGATCATCAGGCCGAGCGGAATTGCAATCAGCGCGGCAAGGAAGAAGCCCCCATAGACGCGCGTCATTGATTTCCAGATATGGGTGAGAATGGTGCCGCTGAACGCGTCGTCATAGATTCCCCCGAAGGAGAAATCGTACATCATCACCGCGACTTCGCGCGGGCTTGGGACCAACCGGGTGCCGGTGATGGCGACCGCGCGGTCCCAGAGCAGGATGAGGACGAGCGGAAACCCCGCGCCGAGCGCAATCGCGCGGATTCGTTCGGCCAAACGGCGACGGCCGCGCGCCGGGACTGAGGTGTCGGTTACGTCTTGTTCTACTGATTGCGCAAGCGCCGTGACTTGCTCGCTCAAGACAATCCCCAGCCCGCCATTACGTTACATGAATTGCCGGGTGATGTGACGAGAGAGGTCAGGCATCTGGCGGATCTGCTTGTTCTCGAACATGAGGCGGGTATAGGCGCCCGCCCGCTGCATGAACACGTCGTCGAGCTTCCACGCAAGCTCGACATTGGGCACCGCCAGCTCGATCGATTTTTTCTGCTGGCCGAGCTTGGCCATCGCGACCTCCACGATCTGCGCAGGATTGGCCATGGCGTAGTCTATGGCTCTGCGGTGCATGTCGACAATCAGCTTGATGCGTTCGGGATTCTCTTTGACCGCCTTCTCGCTTGCGGAAAGAATCATGTTCAACGAGCCAATCGGTGTCGAATAGGGATATTCGACCAGCCGGCCGGTGCCATTGGCAAGGCTGATGCCCGGTGCAGGTTCTGCTCCGACATAGGCATCGATATCACCGCGGGCGAGCGCCGCCGGATGATCGGAAAATTGCAGCCGAATCGGCTGGATGTCCTTGATCGACATCCCCTCCATGCGAAGCCGCTCGAGGATCACCGCCTCCTGTGTCGAGCCCGGCCAGATCGCCACGCGCTTGCCCTTGAGATCCTTGATCGTTTTGATGTCAGTGTTGACACCCGCGATCACCGCCATGCCGCCGTTATTGGCATTCGCCACGATGGCGACGGGCTCGCCGGCGGCAGCGCCGAGCAGAAAGGCCGCGATGCCGTGAATGCAGGTGTCGACAGTGCCTGTGAGCACTGCGTTCTTGCCGTCGGTCGGGCTTTCGAACGGATAGACCTCCACTTTGTAGCCCTCGGGGGCGAACCGCTCGTAGAAGTAGGCGGAGATTCCGTGGATGAGCTTGAGCGTTCCGACCTTGAGGACTTTATCCTCCGCGCTCGCGCGCGGAACGGATGCAATGGTTGCCAAGAAAATGGGCAAAACGAGCCCGAAGAATCGTGGGAAGCGCGTAAGCATTTCAACCCCATAAATCGCAACATGCCGGCTGCATGCAGCAACAAGTTTAGCGCACGCGGAGCATGCGGTGAACTTGGCACCTTGCTTACTTTTTGAGCAGAGGAGTAGCCCGCATGAGCGCAAGCCGCCTTCGCCAAGGCTTCGGCGGCCTCACTCACATTAGTCCGTCGAAGCTTTAGCGGAGACGGGCGACATGCGGGATCAGTCCCGGAATTCGCTCCGCGCATCCGGGCTACGTCTCCTCCGCGAAACGCTTCAGAACACCGTGCCATCCGCGGCAACCGGCAGCGGCGACGGACCATCCGGCGGCCGCAGCTTAAGCGCGATCTTGCGGCCCGCGCTCCAGGTCCCGCCTTGCAGCATGTGCGGCAGGCTGAAACCGGAGTTAAGCCCGAGCTTTGCTCGCAGCAAAGGTAGCAACCGATCCATCAGGATCACGGTCAGCGCGCGCCATTCCACGACAAGCTCGGAGTGAACATCGTGACGGCGCTGCAGGTCGGTTTCCTTGCGCGGACGGATGACGCCGAGATCAACAAGGAGTCCGCCGTTGCGATATTCCGGTAGCGCCGTGAGCTCGTCGAGCCCCTCGACAGTGACTCCCGCAATTTCAAGCGGCTCGATCAAAGAATAGGCGAGCCATTGCGAGAGTTTGTGAAAGGGCACAATCCCTTCAGTCATATCACCGGTCCGGATCGCCGGGTGGCGCCCGGCATCCCCGATTGCAATGCCACTGAGCCTCAAGCCGGATGGCCAGATCGAAGCCATTGCTTCGAGGAGGGTCGTCAGAAGCATCGCGGCCGATATACGGTTGTGATCAGCGAGGCTCACAAAATAATCCACGAGATTGCCGGGACGCGCTGGCACCCGTCCAAACAGTTCTCCGCGCTCTGACAACGCCACGCCGAGAGATCGGAGCAGGTCGCTGCGCGCTTCTACTCCAATGAGCGGATTGTCCGCACTGACCTGAAAATGGCGCGCCAATGCCGCAGCATTGATCTTGGCGAGCGCGGCATCGTCGACCCGAAAAGGCCGCTGAGCATCGGAGGAGAAAGCGCCGGCGCAAAACATATCGAAGCTCGCGACGGCGAGCCCCTCCGAGCGCGCGAAAGAATGTCGGCTCGCCGATTCCCGGTAGCGCCATGCATCGCCGGCACCCGCATCAAGCAGAACGCTCACGGTGACGAGATCGATAGCCATGCGTGCGCGCTCGAGCGGATGCACCAGCACACGTTGTGACAGTTCGTTCCAGCGGTCGATCCCGCCGGCGGAAAAATGCCGCCAGCGGCTGTGGTATGGAATGTTGAGATCGGGATAGGTCTCGCGCGTCACGTCGGCCACATATTGCGCGAGCGTTGCCAAGCGCTCTTCGTCGAGCTCAAAATGCGGCGAGCGGCCCTCGGCGACCCACCGGTGCACCATGGCGCAGCGCTCGCGGACGGCTGCGGCGCTGCGCAGCTTCGCGATCTGGGGCGCGAGGGCGGCCTCGGAGGAGATGCTCATGCGTCGACTTGCTCGCTGGTCATCAAAGGGTCAGGTGGCTATGGTGCCTCGCAATTGTCTCAGCGCGTATTGGAGGGAGATGATGCGCAGCATGCCAGCTTTGTTTGCCTTTGCTCTGGGTCTCATCGCATCGGCTCTGTTGCCGTCGCCGCCATCTGCGGAACAAGCGTGGCCGCAGCGCCCGGTCAAATTCATAGTGCCGCTCGGAGCCGGCTCGGGAGTCGACATCGGGACGCGCCTCATCGGCGAGCGGCTGAGCGCGCGCTGGGGACAGCCGGTGGTGATCGAGAACCGTCCGGGCGGCGACGGCATCGTCGCGATCAGCACCTTCGTGGGCGCCCACGATGATCATGTCCTCCTGGCCTCGCCGAGCTCTTCATTCACCGCTCACCCTTATCTGCACGAGAACCTGCCTTACAAGCCGGGCGATCTCCTGCCAATCGCGCGCGTCTCGAACACCCTCATTACCATCGCGGTCCCGGCTTCCCTGAAAGTCGAAACCTTCGCCGATCTGATCGCCATGGCGCGCGCGCAGCCCGGCAAGCTCAACTGGGCGGGCACGACCGGTGCGCTGGATTTTTCCTTCGCCGGATTTCTCCAGAGCAATGGGTTGAACATGACGAAGGTCCCGTACCGCAATCCGGTCGAGGCTGCCAACGATCTCGCCGAAGGCCGCGTGCAGGTCTACGAGGCGGCGCTCGCCATTGTCCGGCCGCAGCTCGAAGCCGGCAAAATCAAACCGCTGATCATGACCAACAGCGTGCGTGCCCCCACCTTGCCCGACGTCCCCACTGCGACCGAAGCCGGCCATCCCGAGCTCGCCTTTGATGGCCTCGTGGGCTACTTCGGCCCGCCGGGCATGCCGATGGAGTTGCGCGAGCGCATTGCAGCGGACGTCCGCGCCGTGACCGACGCCAGCATCGAGTCCCGCCTGATCACAACCGGCCAGATCCTCAATGTTGGCGGGCCGGCGGAATTCGCCCAATCGATCGAACAGCAGCGCGCGAGATTGGCCGCAATCGCAAAGGACCTCGGCATCAAGCCCAGCCAGTAAAGCGAATGGCGAATAGTTTCAGGGGCCGCTTTGTATTCGCTACTCGCTATTCGCCCTCTTGCTACCCGCCATTCGCCAAGAGAGCAAACAAACGCGCCGGCGTCACCGGATACTCCTCAATACGCACCCCAAACGGTGCGAGCGCGTTCTCGATTGCCGAAATGATGGCGGCGGCAGCAGGCACGCAGCCCGACTCGCCAACGCCCTTGACGCCAAGCGGATTGAGCGACGAGGGAAACTCGGCGAATCTTATCTCGATTTTCGGCACCTCGGTCGCACTCGCCAACAGATACTCGGCGAACGTGGTAGTGACCGGCTGCGCCTCGCGATCGTAGCCCATCCATTCCAGCAGCGCGTTGCCCATGCCGTGCACGACGCCGCCGATGAGCTGCCCTTCGACAATCATGGGATTGATGATGCGGCCGCTGTCATTGACGACGACATAACTCAGGATGCGCACGCCACCGATCTCGATATCGACATCGACCTCGACCGCGTGGCACCCCCCGCCGTAAGTGAGCGCGCCCGGCTGGAAGCTCTGCATGCTTTCGAGCCCCGGCTCGAATTTGCCGGGCATGGCGTAGCCCGGGACGCCGGAGACCGCCTCGGCGACCTCGCGCAGCGTGAGCCCGCTCCCCGGCGCGCCGGCAATCTCGATGCGTCCATCGCGCAGCTCGAGATCGCTCGTGCCGACTTCCAAAAGATGCGCCGCCACCTGAAGCGCTTTGTCGCGCACCGCCGCGGCTGCCATGTGCACCGACGAACCCGCGGTCACGGTCTGCCGGCTGGCGAAGCCCCCCTGTCCAAACGGAATGACGGCCGTGTCGGCGGCAATCACGCTCACCATGTGCGGCGGAACGTCGAATTGCTCGGCGCAAATCTGGGCGAGCGCGGTCTTGATCCCCTGCCCCATGGGCATCGCGCCGGTGTAGAGGGAAATGCGCCCGGAGCGGCCGATCCGCACAATGGCGGACTCGAACGGGCCGCGACCGGTGCCCTTGATGCCATTGCCGATCCCGATTCCGAGATAACGTCCTTGCCTTCTTGCCTCCTCCTGACGCAGCGCAAAACCGGCATAACCGATGGCGTCAAGCGCGATGTGCTGATAGGCGGGGAAATCGCCACTGTCGAGCGCGACCGCGGAACCCGCCCGGGTCTTGAGCGGCGTAACGTACGGCATCTTTTCCGGCGGCACGAGATTGCGCCGCCGCACCTCCGCGCGGTCGAGGGCAAGCTCGCCGGCCACTCGATCGAGCAGGCGTTCCATGGCAAACGCCGCTTCCGGATAGCCGGCCCCGCGCACAGGCATGGTCGCGACCTTGTTGGTCTCAACCACCCGGACGGTGAGCTCATAGGCCGGCAGCACGTAGGGGCCCGGCACTCCGGTC
>CATPCO010000042.1 GCA_955652925.1 uncultured Xanthobacteraceae bacterium
AACCTGGCTTGCATCCTTTGCGCCCGTGAGGCGAGCGCAGTCCTCGTACGCATGACATGGACCCGAGTGCCGGACAACATACATCATTTGCAATCCCGAGTCAGTTGCGCGGAGGTTACAGTCAATTGGAATCTCAGCCGCGCCACTTTTGAGAGGATGGCTCCGAGATTGCTCGTATTTGGGAACCTCTCGACGGCAGTAGCACGGAACGAAGCAAGATTTTTGGGTCAAGTGCATGCCGGAATCACCCCGGGTTCCCGCACCGTTCTGCACGATCACAGCAACAATGTTTGCCTGAAAGCAAAAATCTGCTGAGATTCTGCGGGATGTTCGTGGTGCTGCCGGTAAGGATTGAACTTACGACCTCCCCCTTACCAAGGGGGTGCTCTACCACTGAGCTACGGCAGCCCCGGCGCCGCGTGCAGATTTGTAACTGATAGAAGGCGGCTGCAAGTGTTGCTTGCCACAAGGGGACAGTGGGTGCAAGCGCGCGCGGTTCGGGTTCGAGAGACGCGTAGGCGTGGCCGCCCGCTAGCAAACGGCCGATCACCGAAATTCCCCTTGGCGGAGCTTGCTCGTACACCCTACATTTGCGCCGTGAATGACCAGCCAAAAAACGCGAACAGGCAACGCCAGGAAGAGCGTTTGCGGGCGGCGCTGCGGGAAAACCTCAAGCGGCGCAAGGCTCAAGCCAGAAGCCGCGCGTTGCGGGAGGAAGGCGAGCGCAAGTCTCACGATTCCGCCGGAATTACCGGCGATAAGGACAGTGGCTGAGCAAGCTTGATTGCTTGAAAAATGGTCAAGCCCGCGGGTCACGGGCAAGGGGCAGGCGGTCAAACGACCGCGGTAACCGTACGGGCGGTTTGATCTTTCTGTATCGCTGCCGCGGCTCATAGAAAGCGCGTGGCAGCAGAAAAGGGGCTGGGGCATGGATCGCATTCGCATCACCGGCGGACAGAAGCTTCACGGCACGATTCCGATTTCGGGCGCCAAGAACGCGACGCTTCCTCTGATGATCGCGAGTCTGCTCACCGACCAGATTCTGATCCTCGACAACGTTCCCCGTCTTGCCGACGTCGCGCTCCTCCAGCGCATCCTCGGCAACCATGGCGTCGATATCATGGTGAACGGCAAGCGCCCCGGCGAAACGCAATACGACGGGCAGACGCTGCACATTTCTGCGGCCAATATCATCGACACCACTGCGCCGTACGAATTCGTCTCGCGCATGCGGGCAAGTTTCTGGGTGATTGCACCGCTGGTGGCGCGCATGGGCGAGGCCAAAGTGTCCATGCCGGGAGGCTGCGCGATCGGAACGCGCCCCGTCGATCTCCTGATCATGGCGCTCACGGCGCTCGGCGCCGAGATCGACATCGATCGCGGCTACGTCATCGCGCGCGCGACGAACGGGCTAAAAGGCGGCGAGATCCGCTTTCCCAAAGTGACCGTCGGCGGCACCCATACCGCCTTGATGGCAGCCTCGCTCGCCCGTGGCACGACCGTTATCGAGAATGCCGCCTGCGAGCCCGAGATTGCCGATGTTGCCGATTGTCTCAATAAGATGGGCGCGAGCATCCACGGCGCCGGCACAGCGCGCATTGTGGTCGAGGGCGTGCCTAAGCTCAGCGGGGCGCGGCATCGCGTGCTCCCCGATCGCATCGAGACCGGCACCTATGCCATGGCCGTTGCCATGACCGGCGGCGACCTCCTGCTCGAAAACGCGCGCGCCGATCTCTTACAGGCAGCCATTGACGTGATGCGTGCGGCAGGTGCCGAGATCACCGAGACCAATGCGGGACTGCGGGTAGCGCGCAACGGCGCGGGCATCGCGCCGGTCGAAGTGACAACGTCGCCCTTCCCCGGCTTTCCCACCGATTTGCAGGCGCAGCTCATGGCGCTGATGACGTGCGCCAAGGGAACGTCGCATATCACCGAGACGATCTTTGAAAACCGCTTCATGCATGTACAGGAACTAGTGCGGCTCGGCGCCCGCATCCAGCTCGACGGCGAACGCGCGACCATCGAGGGCGTGGAAACGCTCAAGGGCGCGCCGGTGATGGCGACTGATCTGCGCGCCTCGGTCTCTCTGGTCATTGCGGCACTGGCGGCCGAGGGGGAGACCATGGTCAATCGGGTCTACCATCTCGACCGTGGCTTCGAGCGGCTCGAGGATAAGCTCTCCGCGTGCGGGGCCACGATCGAGCGCATCAGCGGATAGTTGTATGGCCTTCAGGGGGCAGGCAATATCCCGCCGGTGAACGGCAAGACAGAGCTTGGCCTCCATCCCGGTTTTGCCCATGCGGAGAAGCCGACGGTCAATCCGCCTGGGCGTTGGGTGCGCTTTGCCCGTGTCGCGGGGCGAAGCCGGGTGGGCGCAATGCCCAACTTGCGCGCCCGGCAATTTATCCTCGCGGGATTTCTTCCGCTTTTTCTCCCAATTGGCGATTGCGCGCACGCGCAGCAACTTCCCTGTACCGGCACGCAGAAGCCCCAGCTCGTGGCGGAGCTGATGTTCGGCCGCAAAATTGTCGATCGCACCGCCGTGACCGAAGAGGAATGGGAAAACTTCGTCGATCAGGAGATTACGCCCCGATTTCCAGGTGGCCTTACCGTACTCAGCGGGCAAGCCCAGTGGCGCGACGGAGCGAGCAGCGAGATCGTGCGCGAGCCGAGCAAGATGGTCGTGATCGTGCTGCCCGGCAAGCCTGAGGATGTCGCGCGGATCAACGAGATCGCTCAGGTTTACAAGAGCCGTTTCAAGCAGCAGTCCGTCGGCGTCATCCTGCGAGGAGCCTGCGTGTCATTTTGATCGGGGGTGCGCTTGCGGCGGAACGGCCCCCTTCCTAACTACTGCGTAATGGTTGCGAAGCTGGCGATTGCCGGGCTCGACCCGGCAATCGATCGCAAAAGGATTGACACGCGGGTCAAGCCCGCGGGTGACGGGATGGAGCCAAGGAACGGGAGGGAGCGCACACCCATGGAGCCTGTGAAGTTCGTTGCCCTCGATCAGGACGATCTCGCAGTGGTCTCGACTCACGTGCAGGACGCCCTGGTCAAGGTATCCGAGATCATGTGGCGTCCGCAGGAAAGGCGCCTGGTCATTGCGCTCAGCCGGTTTGATTGGCCGTCCGCGGAAGCTCCTCAACCTCAATTCCGGCGCTGCCAGTCGGCTTTGCGGTTCGAGCGCGTTAACAGCTGCAAGTGCCGCAGCGTCAACCCGGCGGGTAAGGATGCCGTCCTTAATCTCCTCGCAATCGAATTTTCCGAAACCGATCCTCCCGCGGGGGTTATCACGCTCACTTTCTCAGGCGGCAAAGCACTGCGCCTTGAAGTCGAATGCCTGGAGGCAGAGCTGTCCGACCTCGGCCCGTCCTGGCCGGCGGCCGCGCGTCCCACCCATGTGGACGAAACGCCCGATCTGCGGGGTTGACGCGATCGCCTCGTCCGGTTTTCTGCTGTGACCGTGCTGCGGCCACGGTGTGCTCTCGTCACCCGGCGGCAGGCGGACAAAACCCGCATTCGACCGGGGGAGGGGAGCTTGCTCAGATTAGCGACACGGACTCGGCTCAATTTTTTTGCCAGAACGGCCCGTTAGGATGCCGATCCGCCTCGATAGCCGCACCCCGGATTTTGCCGAAGCTTTTCGCACCTTTCTCGCCGGCAAGCGCGAGGCAAGGAGCGACATTGAAGCGGCGGTCCGCTCGATCATAGCCGATGTGGCGCTACGCGGGGACAAAGCGCTCAACGAGCTGAGCAGACGATTTGATCGCGTCGATCTCGGAGAGATCGGGATGCGGGTAGGCGCAGACGAGATCGAGGTTGCCTATGCGGCCTGTGATCGAAAGGCACTCGACGCCCTTCTCTTCGCCCGCGATCGCATCGAGGCTTATCACCGCCGGCAGCTGCCCCAGGATGATCGCTTCGCCGATGCGCTCGGAGTCGAGTTTGGGTCGCGCTGGACGGCGATCGAGTCGGTTGGCCTTTACGTGCCCGGTGGCAGCGCCGCGTATCCCTCCTCCGTGCTGATGAACGCAGTGCCCGCCAAGGTTGCCGGCGTGCCGCGGCTGGTCATGGTCGTGCCGGCGCCGGCGGGCAAGGTCGCTCCCCTCGTGCTTGCGGCGGCAAAGCTTGCCGGTGTCGATGAGGTCTATCGGGTCGGCGGGGCGCAGGCAGTGGCAGCACTCGCCTATGGGACCGCGAGCATCGCGCCGGTCGCCAAGATCGTGGGGCCGGGAAATGCTTATGTTGCAACCGCCAAGCGTCTGGTTTTCGGCAAGGTCGGCATCGACATGATCGCCGGGCCTTCCGAGGTTCTCATTCTGGCGGACGGGACTGGCCATCCGGACTGGATCGCTGCCGATCTTCTTGCCCAGGCCGAACACGACGAAAGCGCGCAGTCCATTCTCATCACCGATGATGCGAAGCTTGCAGACGAGGTGGAGCGCTCCGTCACGGCGCAGCTGCAATCATTGCCGCGTGCCGCGATTGCGGGTGCGTCCTGGCGCGATTTCGGCGCACTCATTCTGGTCGCGGGCCTCGCCGACGCGGTTCCACTCGTTGATGCGCTCGCGCCGGAGCACGTCGAGATCGTGTGTGAGGGGGCGGAGGGATTGGCGCGCCGCGTCCGCAATGCCGGTGCGATCTTCATCGGCCCGCACACCCCCGAGGCGATCGGCGACTATGTAGCGGGCTCGAACCACGTGCTGCCTACCGCGCGCTCCGCGCGCTTCTCCTCGGGATTGGGCGTGCTCGATTTCATGAAGCGCACGTCCATTCTCAAATGCGGGCCGGAACAGTTGCAGGCGCTGGCACCAGCCGCCATTGCGCTCGGCGAGGCGGAAGGTCTCGATGCCCACGCCCGCTCCGTGGCGATGCGGCTGAACCCGCGGACATAACATGCCGCAATGCTGTAAGGTAGGCTAAGGCGCGCGGCGAGCCTCTCTCCGCGTGGGCAATATCGCGCGCCGAGTCAACCACTCACCGCCACTCACCCGATACCGCAGGCGATTTTGCCCATTCCGCGACGTTCGAAATGACTCGCGAGCGCTCCTCCGATAAGCGTAGCGACCGGCTCATCGCGGTCACGCTCGATGAAAATTCCATCGGCCGTTCGAACCGTGATGTGGAGCACGAACGCGCGATTGCGATTTATGACCTGCTCGAGGACAACATCTTCGCACCCGAGGGCGATCAGGAAGGCCCATTCGCGCTGCATTTGAGCATCACGGGGAGCCGGTTGATGTTCGACATCCGGCGCGCGGACGGCACTGCGATCATCGCGCACCTTCTCTCGCTGACGCCGCTGCGCCGCATCGTCAAGGACTACTACACCGTCTGCGACAGCTATTACGAGGCGATCCGCACGGCGACCCCGGATCGTATCGAGGCGCTCGACATAGGGCGGCGCGCGCTGCACGACGAAGGCTCGCAAATTCTGACGGAGCGGCTCAAGCGCAAAGTCAGGCTCGACTTCGACACCGCGCGCCGGCTGTTCACGCTCATCTGCGTGCTGCATTGGAAGGGATGAGCCGAACGTCGCGGCCGCAGGCCGTGTTGTTTGCCTGCGGTCTCAATGCCGTGCGCTCGCCAATGGCGGCGGCACTGCTCAAGCAGATGCTCGGCGGCTCGCTTTACGTCGGATCGGCCGGGGTGCGCAAAGGCGAACTCGACCCGTTCGCAATCGCCGTCATGGAGGAGATCGGGATTGACATCACCAGCCATGGACCTATTACGTTTGAAGAGCTTGAGGATCTCGAAGGTTTAAACTTCGATCTCATCGTGACGCTTTCCCCGGAAGCCCATCATAAGGCACTCGATCTGACGCGGACGCTGGCAACCGAGGTCGAGTATTGGCCGACGCATGATCCGACCGCGGCTGAGGGAAATCGCGAACAGCGGCTCAACGCGTACCGCGCCGTGCGTGACATGCTTGTGCACAAGATCCGAGAACGCTTTGTCGCGCGCGCCAGCGTGAACGAATGAGCGGCAGCCGACAACAACAACATGGTTGAGCCGCCCCGCCGTTTCCGCTAGTTTCCGCCGCCGATTTGCAACGACTGCCGCCTCCGAATGGCAAAAGAAGAACTCCTGGAACTTCCCGGTGTCGTCACCGAGCTGCTTCCGAACGCCACTTTCCGAGTAAAGCTCGAAAACGAACATGAGATCATTGCCCATACGGCCGGACGAATGCGCAAGAACCGCATTCGCGTGCTCGCCGGCGACAAGGTACTGGTCGAGATGACGCGCTATGATCTGAGCAAAGGCCGCATCACCTATCGATTCAAATGAAGATGATCGGACGTCCAAAGCTCGTGCTCGCGTCGGGGTCGCCGCGCAGGGTTACGCTCATCAATCAGGCCGGTATCGAGCCGGATGCGCTGCGCCCGACCAATATCGATGAGACGCCCAAGCGCGGAGAATTGCCGCGCGCCTGCGCCAACCGGCTTGCGCGCGCCAAAGCCGAGGCCGCGCTCGAACTGGTGCGCGATGACGAGGAGCTCAACGGCTCCTATGTGCTCGCCGCCGACACGGTGGTGGCGGTGGGCCGGCGCATCCTGCCGAAGGCCGAGTTGCTCGATGAGGCCGCGCAATGCCTGCGTCTGCTTTCGGGACGCAACCATCGCGTCCACACCGGCATCTGCCTGGTAACGCCGAACGAGGCCTATCGCCAGCGGCTCGTGGAAACACGCGTACGGTTCAAGCGCCTGTCGGAGGATGACATTGAAGCTTATCTCGCCTCCGGCGAGTGGCGTGGCAAAGCAGGGGGATACGCGGCGCAAGGCATCGCCGGCAGCTTCATTGTCAAGATTGTCGGCTCCTACAGCAACGTCGTGGGTCTGCCGCTCTACGAAGTCACGACGTTGTTGTCGGGCGAGGGCTACCCTGTCCGCTTCGGCTGGATCAGCGGCGCCTCGTAGCGCGACTTCGCAGAGCCAAGCGGGAAATGGCGTGCGCAGCGTATAGCCTGTCCAGCGCGCATTGCTCTCACCATATGCATGCCATGCCTGATCGCATTGAGAGTGCCGGCCGCTGTCCAATTTGTCGCAAGCCCGCGGTAGACAAGTTTCGTCCATTCTGCAGCAAGCGTTGCGCCGATATCGACCTCAACCGGTGGCTCAGCGGCGTCTACGCCATCCCGGTGAGCGAGGATTCGGACGAGGATGGCACGCCGCAGCAGGATGGACAGGAATAGACCGAGCCTTTATAAGGCCGCCGCGTTGCCCAGGTAGCTCAGTTGGTAGAGCACTGCACTGAAAATGCAGGTGTCGGTGGTTCAATTCCGCCCCTGGGCACGTCTCATTTTATGATTGTCGAAACTCAATGTGCCGAAACATAAAGACGCTGCATAACTTCAAGCCGCCCGCGAGCGACGAGGAAATCCGCGCCGCTTCAATGCAATTTGTGCGCAAGCTCAGCGGCTTCACACGGCCATCGAAAGCAAACGAACTGGCTTTCAATCGCGCTGTGGATGAGATAGCGCAAGCGGCGCGCGCGCTACTCGCATCTCTCGTCACCAATGCACCGCCGCGTGATCGCGAAGCTGAGACTGCGAAAGCGCGCGCCAGGGCAGCAGAACGGTTCCGCTCGTCTGTCGCAACGAGCTGATCTAGA
>CATPCO010000043.1 GCA_955652925.1 uncultured Xanthobacteraceae bacterium
ACCCCCGCGACCTGCGCGAGCACAAAGAGCCCCAGTAGTACTGCCCGAAGATTGTGTATCGTTCGCACGAACGTCGTTCGCTGGCAGATGCTCCCCGTCACATTGTAGTCGAGACCGGCGTGTCCGAGTGCGACAGGCATGCCACACTGCTGAACTATTTCATTGCCATGTCAGACCACATTTACCCCAGACGATCACCCCCGAAATAAGTAGGCTCACGACCGGATCGACCCTATACCAGCCCGACAGGAGACTGCGACAGACAGAGTCGAGGAAGGCCAAAATGATTCACGATCCGGCGAACGCTTTGGCTGCTGCATCCCGCTCGGATACGAAGCTCCGCGGCTTGTTGGGAGGGATGTCGGTATTCACGATGATCATGACCGTTCCCCAGGTGTGGGCCATATGGGTCGGTCATCAAGCAGCGGGGGTTTCGATCCTATCGTGGAGCGCGTACTTTGCTTCCGCCCTTCTCTGGTTGTGGTTCGGAATCCGGAAGCATGACAGGAATATCTATTTGCCGTGCTTGGGTTGGATTACACTGGACGGTGCCGTGATTGCAGGAGCTGTCGTTTACGGATAGCAACGGTTGACAGTTTTCGCCCTCCCGGGAGGACGTCAAGCGCGTCGCCGCAGGCATGATCGTTACGACTTTTCCACGCACTGTGCGAGTTATCGAGCACACATTGATACCGTTGAAAGACGGCACCATGCTGGCGGCACGCATCTGGTTGCCCGATGATGCCGAACAGAAGCCAGTTCCCGCGATCCTGGAATATCTCCCCTACCGCAAGCGCGACGGGACTTACGAACGAGACGCGCTGACTCATCCCTATCTCGCCGGCCACGGCTACGCGGGCGTTCGCGTCGACATTCGAGGGTGCGGCGAGTCGGGGGGCTTGCTGTTCGACGAGTACGCAAAGCAAGAGCAGGACGATGGCGTGGAGGTGATAGCGTGGTTGGCGGCGCAACCCTGGTGCAGTGGCGCGGTCGGGATGATGGGCATCTCCTGGGGCGGGTTCAATGGACTTCAGATTGCGGCGCGCCGCCCTTCCGCACTCAAGGCGATCGTAACCATCTGTTCGACCGACGATCGGTACGCCGATGATGCACACTACATGGGCGGCACGCTTCTTACTGCCGGACTTGAGTGGGCCTCGTTCTTTTTCGGCTCAATGTGCTTGCCGCCCGACCCGGTGCCTGTCGGCGATAGCTGGCGGGCGATGTGGTTGGAGCGCCTGGCGAACACACCACTGTTCTTCGAACCTTGGCTGGCGCACCAACGACGGGATGCGTATTGGAAGCATGGATCGGTATGCGAGGATTACGCTGCGATCCAATGCCCGGTGTACGCCGTTGGTGGCTGGACCAATGGCTATAAGAATGCAATTCCACGTCTCCTGGAGCGACTGACGGTGCCGCGCAAGGGTCTCATCGGGCCGTGGGCACATGGTTATCCGCATTTTGCGCTTCCCGGCCCGCAGATCGGATTCCTGCAAGAGATGCTGCGTTGGTGGGATTATTGGCTCAAGGGCATCGATACGGGCGTGATGGATGAGCCCATGCTGCGCGCGTGGATGACGGAAAGCGTAAAACCCGCGTCGCATCACGAGGTGTTGCCAGGCCGATGGATTGCAGAACTTTCGTGGCCACCGCCGGGAATAACACCGCGGCGGCTGTTCCTGACTGATGCGGGGTTGCGAGCCGCAGCGACACCTTTGACGGCGCGCGCCGTGTGCTCGCCGCAGTCGGTCGGCAAGTGTGCAGGAGAATGGGTTCCATTCGGTCGCGGGCGCGATCAGGCAGGCGACCAGCAAGAAGACGACATGCGCTCGCTGGTTTTCGAGACGCCGCCACTCGATACGGCAATCGAGATTCTCGGCGCGGCGATTGTTACGCTCGACGTCGCGTCCGACAGGTCGATTGCGAACCTGGCGGTTCGGTTATGCGACGTGCACCCGTCCGGTGAATCGCTGCGTGTCAGCTATGGCGTACTCAACCTCACGCATCGCGACGGGCACGAAAAGCCTGCACCGCTGGCGATAGGAGAACGCTACCGGGTGCATATCCAACTCAACGATGCGGGCTCGGTGTTCCCAGCCGGCCACAAGGTGAGGCTCGCCCTATCAACGGCTTACTGGCCCATGATCTGGCCCTCTCCCGAGCAGGCGACGCTGCTGATTTTGGGCGGCACACTCGATTTGCCGGTGCGCCCACGCCAGGCCACGGACGCGCTGGTGCCGCCGCTGCCAGGTCCGCAATCGGCACCACCTGAGAAGCCGACGATCATTCGTCGCGGTGATGTGCGCATCGAGCGCATCGACCGCATCGGCGTGGAATTGGGCACGCAGAGTAAATCGCAGTTTCATGTCGAGGAGGATGACCCGCTCAGCGCAACGGCCGAACTGCGACGGACCCAGACGATGTCGCGGGACGCATGGCAAATCCGCATCGAGACGCAGATGCGGCTGTCATGCACGCGCAATGCCTTTCTGCTGCGGGGAAGTTTGCGCGCCTGCGAAGGCGCCAACGAAGTCTGTCGTCGCGAATGGGACCGCTCTATTCCTCGAGATTCCATATGACGATCCGAACAACCAAGAATCCCAGTGACTCCAGAACACGCGTCCGTTCTGACCCCCCTCACCCGGCCGCTTCGCGGCCGACCCCTCCCCGTTGGGGAGAGGTGTAGCACGGTGCGCGGTCAGAGATGAGCGCAACGCGGATTGACAGGCGCTTCAATGAACTAAAAGCGCAGGGCCGCGCCGCGCTGGTCACTTTTGCTCCAGATTCTTCTCGCTTGACCAAAATAGCATCGCGAAAACAGGACAAGCGGCCCGCATCAAGCGCAACCGCCTAACGGGTAGCCTCACTTGCCGAGCAAAGTCTCAGTTCGCTCGTGCAACCGCTTGATCAAGCCGTCGGCGCCGCCTGCGGCGATTATGGAGGCGAATTCATCCCTGCGCGTCGCGAGATCGCTGATGGTTCCGTTGAGATAGATGTCGACCACCCGCTCGCGGCGGACCAGGTAATTTATGCTCACGGTCCGCCCGTCGCGCTGCACAAGCTTTGTTTTGACGACTTCGCCGCCGCCGCGTGATTCTGGAACCGTCTGCGGGTCGACAGTGAAGCTTTCGCCGGAATAATCTTTTATCTGGCTCGCATAATCGGCAACGATGAACCGCGCAAACGCGTCCCGGACCGCCGCCTGCTGCTCGGGCGAAAAGGTTCTCCAGGCGGGCCCCACCGCCAGTCGCGTCATTGTCGGCATGTCGAACACTGCCTCAAACACAGGCGTAAAACGCCGGTCGCGCTCGCGCACGCCGAGCCGTGCAGCCTGTTGGATCGTGGGCATGAGTTGCTGATAATAAGTCTGGATCTTGGCGACGGCAGCATTTGGCGTTTGCGCCCGCACTGGGAGCAAGCCGCAAAAGCCCAGTAGTGCGACAGCCATGAGCCAGGTGACCGAGGCCCTCAGACCGAGCTCGCAATCCCTCATTTACCCAATTCCACCATTGCTGCAGGTGGTTTCCGTTTGATCAATCGCCGTCACGTTTCGCCGTCACAAACGCTCGCAAGAGCAGATCGTGGGCGCAAGCGCAGGTGTAAAAACATCTGTCAAATTTTGCGGCTGGATTGAGGCTGCGTCATGGCGTGCGGCGTCAAAAGCTGGCCTTCATTTGCACATCATATCGAAGGCGAGTGACGCAGGCCGATAAGCTTTTCGCCTAGGGCGGCGTGCCAGGCCAATCCGGGCTCGTATTCTACGCATGCACTCGTGAACAGCTCGCATCAAGATTTCCGTCCGGTGAGAATTCGCGCATCGGCTGGCACCCTGGTGGCGGCCCCGGATGGCATTGACGCAATTGCTATTCAACCGCGCGATACTGCCCGCCCACAACACAGCCCCCAGCCTTTATCCCTCCCCCGTTTGCGGGGGAGGGAAGGGTGGGGGCGCGAGTCTGCGATCACGGCTGCGATCACACGGCTGGTGCAGCTGTCGAGTCGCTATGCTTGGCCGGTGATCCTCGGTTTTCTGCTCCTCGCAGTAGTCTCGGCGAGCTATTTCACGCGGTACGTTACAATGACTACCGACAGCAAAAAGCTCTTGTCGAGCTCGCTGCCATGGCGCGAGCAGGAGAAGATGCTTGATGCTGCCTTTCCGCACCGGACTGACCAGATCATCGCGGTAATCGATGCGACCACGCCGGAGGCCGCCGATGACGCCGCCGATGCGCTGGTGAATGGGCTCGCATCCAGGACGCACGTCATCCGTAGCATCAGCCGTCCCGATGGCGGCGAGTTCTTCGAGCGCAATGGCATCCTCTTGCTCGGTCTGGAGGACGTTCAACGTACAACCGCAGACCTGATTTCTGCGCAGCCCTTTCTCGGAACGCTGGCCGCCGATCCGACGTTGCGCGGTGTCTTTCGCACATTGTCGCAGTCGCTCGAAGGTGTGCGCCTGGGGAAAGCGAAACTGGAGGACATCCAGCCGGCGGTCATAGCCCTCGCTGACGCATTGGAGCACCTGGCGAGCGGAAGGAAGCCGGCTTTCTCCTGGCGCACGCTGATCGCTGGCCGGCCGCCGAAGCCCTCGGAGCTTCGTCGCTTCGTGAACATCGAGCCGATCCTCGATTTCAGTGATTTGCAGCCCGGGCGTAAAGCAACGGCGGTGATACGCGATGCGGCGGCCAGGCTCGGCCTCACGCCCGAACTAGGAGTGAAGGTGCGTCTCACCGGACCGGTTGCGCTTGCGGACGAGGAGTTTGCCTCGGTCGCGGACGGCGCAGTCCTCAACGGCGTCATCACGTTGCTTCTTGTCGGCCTGGTGCTGTGGCTCGCACTGAGAAAGGCACGCATCATCCTGGCCGTTTTTGTCAATCTCGTCTTCGGATTGCTTTATACAGCCGCCGTCGGCCTGTGGATGGTAGGAGCGCTGAACCTTATCTCGGTCGCATTTGCTGTGCTCTTTGTTGGCCTCGGCGTTGATTTCGGCATTCAGTTCTGCGTCCGCTGCCGCTCGGAGCGGCATGCGTCCGGCGATCTCGATCAGGCACTGCTGGCGACGGCACGCGGAATTGCGGGGCCGCTTGTGCTCGCAGCCGTGGCGATCGCGACCGCGTTCTGCTCGTTCCTGCCAACCGCATATCGGGGCCTTTCCGAGCTCGGCCTGATCGCCGGAGTGGGCATCATCATCGCGCTCGCAACGACATTGACCCTGCTTCCGGCCTTGCTCACGGTGCTCAAACCACCCCCCGAGCGGAAGCCGATCGGTTATGCCGCGCTGGCGCCTTTGGACCGTTTTCTGGAAAAGCGTCGCAATTGGATAGTCGGGACGACGCTGGCCGCAACCATTCTTGGTTTGCCGCTCCTTGCCGGTTTGCGCTTCGACTTCAATCCACTCGATCTGCGCGCGCAGGATGCTGAATCGGTCGTGACATTACTCGACTTGATGAAGATTCCCGATACGAGCCCTGACACGGTCGATGTGCTCCGAAGCAACCTCGCCCACGCCTCGGCGACTGCAGCGGAGCTGCGGAAATTGCCGGAGGTCGGCCGGGTGGTGACGTTGCAAAGTTTCGTTCCGGAGGACGAGGAGGCCAAGCTCGCCCTGATCGACGACGCGAGTTTTTTCTTTCAGAACACACTTAGCCCCGACGAGGTTGATCCCGAGCCGACGCCGGCAGAGACGGCAGAGGCGATCAGGAACCTGGTCCGTGACCTGTCCGATTCGGCGCGTGAACTCAACAGTCCCGCCGCGGCACAGGCGCGCCGCCTCGCAATGGCGCTCGCGCCGCTTGCGACGGGGCCGGCGGCTGCGCTGGACGAAGTGCGGCACGCTCTGATCCCGCCGCTGAGCACTACGCTTCGTCAGGCAAGATATCTGCTCTCCGCCGAGCACGTGAGCATCGAGACTCTTCCCTCGGCCCTCAAGCAGGCATGGATGTCCACGGACGGGCGAGCCCGGATCGAGGTGGCGCCGAAGGCAGACGCCAACGACAATGCGTCCCTGCACCGCTTCGTCATGGCAGTTCGAACTGTCACACCCGATGCCGCCGGAAAGCCGATTTTCGCCATCGAGGCCGCATCGAGCGTCGTCACCGCATTTGCCCAGGCCGGCATCTTGTCGGCAGTGGCGATTGCGTTCGTCCTGTTCGTTGCACTGCGCCGTTGGGTAGACGTTGCATTGACTCTGGTGCCCCTGCTTGTTGCCATTGTCGTCACGCTGGAAATCTGCGTATTGATCGGGTTGCAGTTGAATTTCGCCAACATCATCGCGCTGCCGCTTCTTCTCGGTGTCGGCGTCGCCTTCAAGATCTACTATATCGTTGCTTGGCGTTCAGGTGAGACGAACTTCCTGCAATCGAGCCTCACGCGAGCCGTGTTCTACAGTGCCGCCACGACCGCCATCGCATTCGGGAGCTTGTGCTTCTCACATCACCCGGGAACATCGAGCATGGGCAAGCTCATGGCCCTGTCGCTCCTGACGACCCTCTCGGCCGCAGTCATTTTCCAGCCGGCTCTGCTTGCTACCCAGCAACGGAAACCCGCGTGATGTTTACAGCTGTGGCAAAAAAGTAACAGTCTAGCGATACACAACTGATAGCGTAGGGCCAGTGATACGGTACGCCGTAGCCCTGGGTTGCGGCGTAGATTGTCGCGCGCGGCATCGAGACCGCGACAGGGGATGGAAAAGAGTCATGCGTTGCGCTCAAGGTCGGGTCCGACGGGCGATCGCGTGCGTATTGTCGCTGCTCCTGAGCGCCTGCGCGGCAGCACATCGAGACGCCTCGCTGCCAGTCAGCGATCCCAACGAGCAAACCAATCGTGAGTTGATGGCCGCGAACCAGGCGGTCTTGCGACCCGTGTCAGAGGCAGTACAAGCCGTGATTCCCGGGCCCGTACACGAGCGCTTGCATGATTTCAATTCAAATCTGAAGGAGCCGCGCATCTTCGTAAACGACGTGCTGCAATTGCGTTTCGAAGCAGCGGCACATACGGCGGGCCGCTTTGTCGTGAATTCGACGGTGGGCCTCGGCGGCCTTCTCGATGTCGCTAGCCGCGAGGGCATTCCGCAGGCGAGCGGGGACTTCGGCCAGACTCTGTTTGTCTGGGGCGTCAGCGAGGGCCCGTACGTGGTGCTTCCCTATCTGGGGCCCTCGACGCTGC
>CATPCO010000044.1 GCA_955652925.1 uncultured Xanthobacteraceae bacterium
GGCCTACTGGACTCCGCTCGACGATCCGTTGAAGGCGAACACTCTCATTTATGTTCTGGCTCATCCCAACCGCGAGGCTGCGGCCAGCAACTGGAAGGCGTTTGGCGACGATCCCGAATGGCAGAAAGTGCGTGACGCGTCCGAGGTTAATGGAAAGCTGGTCGATAAAGTTGATTCCACGTTCATGGCGCTGACCGATTTCTCTCCGGCTTTGTGAACCACGCTTAGTAACGAGTGCGCTCGCACTTCCGCTAAAGATCCAATAGATAAATATATTCATTTCACTTGACAGTGCGCAGCCCCCGCCGTTAAAGTTGCGCCGCAATCCGACTCAGTCATTTTTGTGGAGGGGTGCGTCTGGACATTTTTGTTCGCAGCTTCGGGTGCCCTTTATACCTCGCAGACCTCAGCGGTCTTAATTCTCATTTTCCCTTGCAGATCCCTTCCCAATTCCAAGGACATGATTGATATGAATCGATACAGCACTTTGCTGCTCCGCGTGATTGCAATTGGAATCGTACTGACCGCCATGACTGGCTTGACTATCGGTCAAAGTTCGAGCGACACCCTGGAGCAGGGCTTCCAGCAGCCGCCTGATTCGGCGAAGCCGCGGGTGTGGTGGCACTGGATGAATGGCAACATCAGCAAGGAAGGCATCAAGCTGGATCTGGAGTGGATGCATCGCGTACGGCTGGGGGGATTTCAGAACTTCGATGCCGCGCTGGCCACGCCTCAGGTTGTCGATCACCGTCTGGCCTACATGACGCCGGAGTGGAAAGATGCTTTCAAATACGCGACCACTCTCGCCGATCAATTGGGAATGGAAGAAGCGATTGCGGGTTCGCCGGGCTGGAGCGAGACGGGTGGCCCATGGGTGCCGGGGTCGCAGGGAATGAAGAAGTATGTATGGAGTGAGACATTCGTCGAAGGCGGCAACCCGTTCAAAGGGACGCTGGCTCATCCGCCTTCGAACACCGGAGCTTTTCAGAACATGGGTGTTCGTGACGCTCTCGCGGCTCCGGCGGGCGCTCCGGCACCTCCGCAGTATTACGCTGACACCGCGGTGATCGCATACCGCAAGGCTGCCAGTGATGTGTCGCTCGAATCGCTGCATCCGAAGATAACGGCCAGCGCGGGCAGTCCTGACGCAGCCATGCTCGACGACGGCGACGTAGAAAAGACGACCAAGCTTCCGATCCCAAGAGCCGGCGAAAGCAGCTGGATCCAGTACGAATTTGCGCAGCCCCAGACAATCCGTTCCATCAGCATTGTCACCAAAGGCGTGGACTTCATTACTGCCATGGTGGCTGGCATCTCAAACCCGGAAAAGTCGTTGGAAGCCAGCGACGATGGGCAAAACTTCCGCCTGGTTGTGAAGGTGCCCGAAGGCGGCGCCCCCGCGCACACGCTTTCGTTCCCGCCGGTGACCGCGAAGTTTTTCCGGGTCACGTTCAAGCGTACGCCCCCACCTCCCGTGCCGGCTTGGGCCAGCGGTATCGATCCGGAATCCTTGGGGATCAAGATCGGTGCGCCTCCGACCGACTACGAGATTGCAGAGTTGGTCCTGCATCCGGGAGCGCGAGTCAACCGCTTCGAAGAAAAGGCAGCCTTCACGCCAGTGCCCGATGTCTATGGATTCGCCACGCCTCAGGTGCCTGCAGCCGAAGTCGTTTCAAAGTCCAACGTAGTTGACCTGACTTCGAAAATGCGTCCCGAGGGCACGCTGGACTGGACCCCTCCGGCCGGTAACTGGGTTGTGCTCCGTTTTGGTTACTCATTGCTGGGTATCACCAATCATCCGGCGACTGCGGAAGCCACTGGCCTTGAGGTCGACAAACTGAATCGCGGCTACGTGAAGAATTACATGGACCACTATCTCGACAGCTACAAGGAGACGGTGGGCGCGGATTACACGGGCAAGCGCGGCATCCGCTACGTCATTACCGATAGCTGGGAGGCTGGCTCACAGAACTGGACCGACGACATAGCCGCTCAGTTCAAGAAGCGGCGTGGCTACGATCCGGCGCCCTGGATGCCCGTCCTCACCGGGCAGGTGGTCCAAAGTGCCGAAGCCAGCGATCAGTTCCTGTGGGATTTCCGCAAGACCATTGGCGATCTAATCGCGGACGAGCACTACGGTCAGGTACAGGCGTCGCTGAAAGAGCGGGGCATCGGCCATTATTCGGAATCGCACGAAAGCGAACGCGCGTTCGTTGCCGATGGTATGGAAGTGAAGAAGCTGGCTGACGTCCCGATGAGCGCGATGTGGACGCAAGTCCCAGGCGTGAACAAAGAGCAATTCGGGTACAACGCGGATGATCGCGAGTCGGCATCGGTGGCGCACATTTACGGCCAGAATCTTGTGGCGGCAGAATCCCTGACGGCGGCCGCCGCGCCCTGGGCGTGGTCACCGGAAACGCTGAAGCCGACAGCAGACCAGGAGTTATTGAACGGAATCAATCGCTTCGTGATTCACGAATCCGCGCACCAGCCTCTGATCGACAAGGCGCCGGGACTGACGCTTGGGCCTTTCGGACAATGGTTCAATCGCAACGAAACCTGGGCTGAGCAGGCCGGAGCGTGGACAGACTATCTGGCGCGCAGCTCGTACCTGCTGCAGCAAGGGCACTTTGCCGCGGACGTGATTTACTTCTACGGCGAGGATTCGAACATCACGGCGATCTTCAATGATAAGGCTCCCGATGTGCCGGCAGGCTATGGCTTCGACTACATCAACGCCGACGGCTTGATCCATGAACTGAGTGTAGCGGATGGACGGATCACGACCAGGAGCGGGATGAACTATCGCGTTCTGGCACTCGATCCGTACAGCAAGCACATGTCGTTGCCCGTGTTGCGCGGCATTCATAAGCTGGCAGAACAAGGCGCGGTGGTGACTGGTGAGAAGCCGACGGACACGCCGAGCCTGGCTGACGATGCAGCCGAATTCAAGAAGCTGAACGATCAACTGTTCGGCGACGGAACCGGGGTGCACTCGGTTGGTAGGGGCGAGGTGTATGCGGGACAGAACGCCGAAGCAACATTAAAGGCATTGAGCGTGGCTCCGGACTTTGACCACACCAAGCCGCATAGTGAAACGCGGATCCTTTTTGTGCACCGCAAACTGGCTGATGTCGACATCTATTTTTTGGACAACCGCAACGATCGTGACGAGACGCTGGATGCGAGCTTCCGTGTGACCGGCAAGGCACCGGAGTTGTGGTACGCCGAGACGGGCACGGCGCAACCTGTTTCTTACAACATCGCGGACGGCCGTACCACGGTGCCCCTGCATTTCGAACCTTGGGGCACGGTGTTTGTCGTGTTTCGCAAGCCCTCCAAGGCCACATCTCTTACCTTGCCCAAGGCAATGGAGACCGAACTGGCAACCGTGGATGGCCCGTGGAATGTGAGCTTCCAGTCGGGGCGCGGCGCTCCGGCACCGGTCACACTGGACAAGCTTACGTCGTGGAGCGACAGCCAGGATAAAGGTGTGAAGTACTTTTCCGGGACTGGTACTTACACCAAGATGATTCAGGCGTCGGGAGACTGGTTCAAGCCGGGCGCCAAGCTCTGGGTTGATCTGGGTGACGTCAAGAACCTGGCCGAGGTGACGGTGAACGGAAAATCTCTGGGCATCGTTTGGCATGCACCCTACCGGATGGATGTGACCAGCGCGCTGAAGCCAGGCGCGAACGAAGTAACGATCAAGGTGACCAATGCGTGGGTCAACCGGTTGATCAGCGATCAACAACCCGACGCGACGACGAAATATACCTTCGCGGACGTGAAGCCGTACAAGGCAAATTCGCCATTGCTTCCTTCTGGACTGCTCGGGCCGGTAAAGCTTGAAAAGGAAACCGCGCAATAGTGAGAATGAGCCTTCTTGACCGACGCCAATTTCTGGGCAGTGCGGGAA
>CATPCO010000045.1 GCA_955652925.1 uncultured Xanthobacteraceae bacterium
ATGGCGACTCCGATGGAATCGGTGCGGAAGTCGTGATCGTAAACACGACACGGGGCAGATTCCCAACGGCGGCCAGGATTTTTGAAATTGCCGACGAGTTCGCGTTTTTTGCTGTCCACGCTGACGATGGGCAGATGACGGCGCTGGAATCGGTAGCGCAGCTCGGCGAGATATTCGAACTGAAGGTTGCGGTTGGGACTGCAGCTGGTAGAGATCTGCTTTTGATTGACCTGCAAGGAATAGTCCATCTCATGGAGCAGGCGGGCGACGGTATTGGGCGAGACGGCAATGCCGAGGTGGGCCAGCTCGTCCGCGATGGTGGTGGTAGTGCGGCGAGACCAGCGTAAGCCGGTCATGGGATCGCCCGCGGTATCGTGTTCGAGCAGGCAATGGAGAACAGCGATTATGTCGGGCGTTTTTTTTCCGTGGGTGTACGACCCCCGCCCGTGCGGCGGGTCCGGCCGCTGACCACATTCTGATCTAGCAGTTGCTGACGACCGCGGGCAACGGAATGCACGTCGAGACCGAGAAAGTCGCCCAGCAGAATGTCCCCGCCATGGCCCAGGCGGATAGACTCCAGCCCGGCAAACAATCGGCGCTGTTGTTCATCGAGCAGGCCATAGAACAGAAGGATGGCGGCCTTGAGTTCATCGGGAGAGGCCTGGAGGACGGCGGAATGGACGGCCACAGGAACGGCCTGAGCACTGCGCCGGGCCAGCATCTGTTTGCGGCGTGGGATGGACTCGATGGCAGTATAGAGAAACTGGCCCGCGACTTCGATTCGTGCCAAGCGCTGTTGCTCGACCAGATGGCGCAGAGGCTCCTGCACTTCAGCGTGCAGGTCATCGGCCAACTCCTGGGCGTAGTAGCCGTTGGCAGACTGGTTGACGAAAACTTCTACGGAAGCCAGCAACGTGCCCTGGCGGGAGAACCAGACCCCTTCATGGGACCAGAGTCCGTGATCGTCGAAGTGCGCGATTTCGGGCAGCGTGTAGAAGCGCCCGCGATGGGTGTAGCTGGCGAGGTAATCGAGCTGCTTCAGTTTGCGAAATACGGTCAGGTCGGTATCTGTGCCGAGGACGCGTTTGAGCGCGGGCAGATCGGCGATCTTGTTACGACGGAGATGCCGGCGCAGGACGGACGGATCGAAGGAAGTGGGTCGCATAATGTTATAGTTCCGACTCCTTGCGTGGGATAGTGAGAACTGTAACATAATTACGCGAGACACTGGTGGCTGCACGGGTCCCGCTTCTGCTTAGCTATTACGTAGCCTTCAAGGCTCAGCGGGTGGGGCGTCCTCGTTTTATTGCGAAGTGTGAAATGTGTTAGTTCAGCCCATTAATGGGTACTTATTGTTGCGTGGTCCCTAAGGGCTAAGAGCTACGTTAGAATGGCAAAGTGAAAACCGGCGTGAAACAGATCGTAGAACACCGCAAGGCGGAGTTCGTCATCAGTACGGATAGCGAACATTTGGATCTGGACTTGTTCCACGGTTTTTTGACGGAATGTTACCGGGCTAGGGGAATCCCGCGTGAGGTTGTGGCCCACTCCATCGAAAATTCGCTTTGCTTTGGAGTGTATCGTGACCGGAAGCAGGTGGGCTTTGCGCGCGTAATCTCTGACAGCGCGACTTATGCTTACATCGGCGACCTGTTTGTGCTGGAATCGTATCGTGGGCGCGGGCTGGGGAAGTGGCTGATGGAGTGCATCATGCAGCATCCCGGTTACAAGGGTTGCGCCGTTGGAGCCTGGTCGCGCAAAATGCCCCCGGACGGTACTCGCAATTCGGCTTCACTCGTTGAAGACGCCGGAAAGGTATATGGAGCTGCACGACCCGGAAGTCTACCAGCATGCCGAGAACCTGCAAGGGCTGAGTCATTCTTGCGCTGAAAACTGAGAGCTGAAGTGAGAACTACGTCATGAAGAATAACAACATGTCTCGTTCCTTATACGAAGTGGATCCGCAAGTGGCTGCAGCGGTTGATAACGAAGTTCGGCGCCAGCATGAGGGCCTGGAGCTGATCGCATCCGAGAACTTCGTCAGCGAAGCTGTGCTTGAGGCCCTGGGTTCGGTCTTCACCAACAAATATGCCGAAGGCTATCCTGGCAAACGATACTACGGCGGCTGCGAGTTTGCCGATGTTGTGGAGGAGCTGGCACGGGAGCGAGCCAGGAAACTGTTTGGAGCCGAACACGCGAACGTGCAGCCCCACGCGGGTTCGCAGGCCAACATGGAAGCTTATGCGGCGGTGTTACAGCCCGGCGACACCATTCTCGGACTAAATCTGGCCCATGGCGGACATCTCACTCACGGCCATCATCTGAATTTTTCGGGCAAGACCTATCGCATCATTCCTTATGGAGTGACCAAGGAGACCGAGACCATTGACTACGACGATCTAGAGAAGCTTGCCCAGAAGGAACGACCGAAGCTGATTATCGGCGGAGGCAGCGCCTATCCTCGAATCATTGATTTTGCCCGCATGCGGCTGATCGCAGACAAGGTGGGCGCGCTTTACCTGGTGGATATGGCGCATTTTGCCGGATTGGTTGCCGGAGGCGCACATCCTTCGCCGGTGCCGTACGCGCATATTGTGACCTCGACTACACACAAGACCCTGCGCGGGCCGCGTGCCGGGATGATCCTGAGCAAACAAGAATTCGCAGCTGCCATCGACAAGATCGTGTTCCCTGGAATGCAGGGCGGCCCGCTGGTTCACATCATCGCGGCCAAAGCAGTCTGTTTCCTTGAAGCGATGCACCCCGAATTCCAGGAGTATGCGCGGCAGATAGTGGCCAACGCGAAGATATTGTCCGAAAC
>CATPCO010000046.1 GCA_955652925.1 uncultured Xanthobacteraceae bacterium
AATCATGGTGCTCGAGCCCCGCCGCATCGCGGCACGCGCGGCGGCTGCGCGCATGGCGTCCACGCTCGGTGAAAGCGTCGGCGCGACCGTTGGCTATCGCGTGCGCTTCGGCTCGCAGGTGTCGCAATCAACCCGCATCGAAGTCGTCACCGAAGGCATCTTCACGCGCCTCCTCCTGGAGGCGCCCGCGCTGGACGGTGTTGCGGCCGTTCTGTTTGATGAATTCCATGAGCGCTCGCTTGATGCCGATCTCGGCCTCGCGCTGGCGCGCGACGTCCAGCAGGGATTGCGGGACGATCTCAGGCTTCTCGTCATGTCGGCCACGCTGGACGGCGGCGCGGTTGCCAGAGCTCTCGGGGACGCTGCCGTGATCGAGAGCGCCGGACGCGCTTTCCCGGTTGCGACGCGCTATCTCGGCCGCGATGCGCGCATTGCAATCGAGCGCCAGGTCGCCGATGCGATCGGGCGTGCAGTGCGCATCGAGGCCGGATCGCTGCTGGTCTTTCTGCCGGGCGCCGGCGAAATAGGTCGCACCGAAGCGCTGTTGCGCGAGCGCACTTCCGAACCTGCCATCGCTATTGTCCCGCTGCACGGATCGCTTGACGCGCAGGCACAGGATCGCGCGATCGCACCGCCGCCGCCCGGCGCGCGCAAGATCGTGCTCGCGACATCTATTGCGGAAACATCGCTCACCATCGAGGGCGTGCGGGTGGTCGTCGATTGCGGGCTCGCGCGGGTGCCGCGCTACGAGCCCGACGTGGGATTGACGCGGCTCGAGACCGTGCGCGTGTCGCGTGCGTCGGCCGATCAGCGCCGCGGCCGCGCCGGCCGCACCGAGCCGGGCGTGTGCTACAGGCTCTGGGATGAGCCGCAGACGGCGACGCTCGAGCCTGCGAACCGGCCGGAAATCCTCGCTGCCGATCTGAGCGGCTTTGTTCTCGATCTTGCCGCTTGGGGCGTCACCGATCCGGCCTCGCTTGCCTTCATTGATCCTCCCCCTGCGCCGGCATTGGCGCAGGCACGGCTGCTGTTGCATGAGTTGGGCGCGCTCGATGGTGACGGTCGTATCACGCTCACAGGCAAAGCGCTGCGGGCGCTTCCGCTGCCGCCACGGCTTGCACGCATGGTGATTCATGCTTCGAGTCTTGCAGAGACCGGGCTGGCAAGCGAGATCGCCGTTGTGCTCAGCGAGCGCGGTCTCGGCGGCAACGACGTCGACCTCTCTCACCGCATCGACACGCTGCGCCTTGACCGCTCGCCCCGTGCCCGCGCCGCGCGCGCCATGGCGAAGCGCTGGGCCGAGACGGCGCGGACGCAACCCGGGCTTGCCCGGGTTGCGCAGTATGAAGGGGCGTCCCCGAAAGGAGATGCGGTTCTTTCGGTCGGCGCGCTCCTCGCACTCGCTTATCCCGACCGCATCGCCAGGAACCGCGGTTCCGACGGATCCTTCCTGCTCGCCAATGGCCGCGGCGCTCGCCTCGATATGACATCCCCGCTCTCGCGCGAGCCGTTCCTTGCGGTGGCGGAGCTCGCCGGCTCCGCCGCGCAGGGCCGCATCATTCTGGCCGCCCCGCTTGCGCTCGCGGAGATCGAGGCGCTGTTTGCCGAGCGGATCGACGACCGCGAGGAGGTGTTGTTCGACGAAGGAAGCGCAAGCCTGCGCGCGCGCCGCGCGCGCCGGCTCGGCGCCATCGTCCTAGCGTCGCAGCCCGTTGCGGTTGAGCCCGGCGAACAGAATGCGCGCCTCCTGAGCGAGGGCATCGCACGGCTTGGTATCGAGCGCCTGCCGTGGACCAAGCCGCTGCGGCAATGGCGTGGCCGCACCATGTTCCGGCGGCGGGCGGAAGGGGACGAATGGCCCGATCTCTCCGACGCTGCGCTCGCGAGGAGTGCTGCCGATTGGCTCGCTCCGGCGCTTGCGGGCAAGACGGCGCTTGCCGGGTTAAGTGCCGAGGAGCTTACGCAGTCGTTGCATGCTTTATTGCCGTGGCCGTTGCGCCACCGCCTCGCAGCCGAGGCCCCGACGCATTTCGTGGCGCCCTCCGGCTCCCCCGTGCCGATCGACTATGGAGCCGAAGAGGGACCGAAGATCTCAGTGCGCGTACAGGAGCTGTTCGGCCTCGACCGTCATCCGGCGATCGCCGGCGGACGCATTGCGCTTGTGGTGGAGCTGTTGTCGCCTGCTGGGCGGCCGGTGCAGGTCACGCGCGATCTGCCGGGTTTCTGGCGCGGCAGCTATGTGGCCGTGCGGTCCGAGATGCGAGGCCGCTACCCGCGCCATCCCTGGCCCGACGATCCGCTCTCCGCCCCGGCCACCACCCGCGCCAAGCGCCGCGGGTAAGGTGCATTCACTGCGGGTAATTTAAAATTACATCAACCCAATTAGCCCTTCCCTCACCTTGCGATGCAATGGGCTTCGCCTCGCGCATTCCATTAACAAGGCATTGTCGGCCGGCGTGCTCTCTCAAGCCCATTCGCGGGGATGATGGCCGCCATGGGAAAGCTTGTATCTTTCGCCGTAGCACTGATGGTTGCCGGCGTGCTGGTTGCGCGCTGGGCCGACCGGACCAAACCCGTGCCGTCCACGTCCGCCATGGCGGCGGCGCCGGTGAATGCTTCCCCGTCGAACTCGCGCACCATCACGCTCGCGCGCGGCGACGACGGTCATTTCAGGGTGGAGGCGAGAATCGACGGCCGCCGGATGGAGCTCGTCGTCGATACCGGTGCTTCCCAGATCGCGTTGCGTGAAAGCGATGCTGCGCGGTTAGGCATTCATCCCACCGCGCGCGACTATCGCATCAAGGTCGCAACCGCCAACGGCTTCACGCGCGCCGCCCTTGTGCAGCTCCAGATGGTCGAATTGGGCGACATCATCGTGCGCGACGTTCCAGCGCTGGTGCACCCCGACGAGGCCCTTGGCGTCAACCTGCTCGGCATGTCGTTTCTCTCCCGCGTGCGCTGGACCCACGACCGCGGCAAGCTCATCCTGGAACAGTAGGTTGGGTCGAGCGCTTTCCGCGAGACCCAACATCGCGGTGTTGGGTCTCGCTCTGCTCGACCCAACCTACCGATTGTGCATGTCCTCTGCTTGACATCGAAGTGGGCATGCGCCCACCTGCCTGCGCAGCGGAACAAGCGCACTGCGCCACGCGTTCCAGCGCATCGACGCCATTCCAGGGTGGACATGTTTCCGAAACCGAAGCCGGCGCTCAAACCCAACACCTACGAGTATGAATCCGAGCCGCTGGTAAAGCCCACCGGCTTTCGCGAATACGACGCACGGTGGCTGCTGGGGAGCGAAATCAATCTCATGGGCGTAGAGGCGCTCGGCCTTGGGCTTGGCACGCTCATTCACGAGCTTGGCGTAACGCCCGAGATCGTCACCGGCCATGACTTCCGCGCCTATTCGGCTTCCGTCAAAACCGCGCTCGTCTGCGGCCTCATGGCATCAGGCTGCAAGGTGCATGACATCGGGCTTGCGCTTACGCCGATGGCGTATTTCGCACAGTTCGAGCTCGACGTGCCTTGCGTCGCGATGGTCACCGCCTCGCACAACGACAACGGCTGGACCGGCGTGAAGATGGGTACCGATCGCCCGCTCACCTTCGGCCCCGACGAAATGACAAGGCTCAGGGAGATCGTGCTTGCGGCGCGTTTCCGGATCCGGGGTGGCGGCGGCTATGCGTTCGTGGAGAATTTTCCCGCCCGCTACATCGCCGATCTCACCAACCGGCCCAAGCTCAAGCGCCGCCTCAAAGTGGTGTGTGCGTGCGGCAACGGCACGGCAGGAGCCTTCGCGCCGCAGGTGCTGCAAGCGGTGGGCTGCGAAGTGGTGCCGCTTGACTGCGATCTCGATCACAGCTTTCCCAAATACAATCCCAATACCGAAGACATGAAGATGCTGCACGCCATGAGCGATGAGGTCTTGCGCGTGAACGCCGATGTGGCGCTCGGTTTTGACGGTGACGGTGATCGCTGCGGCGTCGTCGACGACACGGGCGAGGAGATTTTCGCGGACAAGGTGGGCGTCATGCTCGCGCGCGATATTTCGGCCCAGCACAGCAACTCAACCTTCGTCGCCGACGTGAAGTCCACCGGCCTGTTCATGACCGATCCCGTCTTGCGGGCGAACAACGCAAGGACCGAATACTGGAAGACCGGGCACTCCTACATGAAGCGGCGCGTCAACGAGATCGGCGCGATCGCGGGGTTTGAGAAGTCCGGCCACTTCTTCTTCAACAAGCCGCTTGGCCGCGGCTATGACGACGGTCTCATCTTCGCGCTCGCGGTCTGCGACATGCTCGATCGCAATCCCGCAAAGCGCATGTCCGACCTCAAGAATGCGCTACCGAAGACCTGGTCGTCACCGACCATGGCTCCCCATTGCGCCGACGAGATCAAATACCGGGTGGTCGACGAGGTGGTGAAGCATTTTGAGCGGGCAAAGCAGGCGGGCGAGAAGGTCGCGGGCGAGCCGATCCGCGACCTTGTCACGGTCAACGGCGTGCGCGTCACCGTCGCGGACGGCACCTGGGGGCTGGTACGCGCATCGTCGAACAAGCCCGAGCTGGTGGTCGTCGTGGAAAGCCCGGCGTCCGAGGCGCGCATGCGCGACATGTTCAAGGCGGTCGATGCGGTCCTGCGCACCCATCCCGAGGTCGGCGAGTACAACCAGACAATCTGAGCGGGAGATGCCGAAGCCCGGATTGAGCACAGCGAAATCCGGGGCCTCGGAAATCCCGGATTTCGCGCGTCGTACCGGCGCGCTCAATCCGGGCTGCGGCGCTCTCCGCGCGTGACGAGTGGCCTCCTACACCGTCTCCTGAAAACTCGCGCGGAAAGAGTGCGCGGGATAGACGCCGAGGATCTTCATCTCCTTCGAATAGAACGCGAGCTCCTCGAACGCAAAGACCAGCTTGCGTTCGTCCGGATGCCCTTCGACATCGGCATAGAATTGGGTGGCGAAGAAATTGCCTTCAATCATGTAGCTTTCGAGCTTCGTCATATTGACGCCGTTGGTCGCGAAGCCGCCGAGCGCCTTGTAGAGCGCGGCCGGCACATTGCGCACGCGGAAGAGAAACGTGGTGATCACCGGCCCGCCGTTATTCTTCGCCCATCTGGCCTCGCGCGAGAGCACGATGAAGCGCGTGGTGTTGTGATCCTCGTCCTCGATGTCCTGCGCCAGAATGTCGAGGCCGTAAATCTCGGCCGCGAGCCGGCTTGCAATGGCAGCGCGTGTCTTGTCGCCGGTCTCGGCGACCTCGCGCGCCGAGCCCGCGGTATCCGCGGCCACGATCGGTTTGAGCCCCAGGCGGCGGATGGCCTTGCGGCATTGGCCGAGCGCGTGGACATGGCTTTCGACCGTCTTGATATCGGCCAGCACGGCGCCGCGCGGGCCCATGAGCTGGTGCCTGACCGGCATGAAATGCTCGGCGACGATGTGCAAGCCCGCATCCGGCATCAAATGATGGATGTCGGCGACGCGGCCGGCGACCGAGTTCTCGACCGGAATCATGCCGAGATCGGCCTCGCCCGAGCTGATTGCTGCGAACGCATCCTCAAAGGTGGGCGCCGGCATCGCCTCGTAATCGGGATAGACCTCCCGCGAAGCAAGGTGGGAGTTCGATCCCGGCTCGCCCTGGAACACGATCTTCTTTGTTGCACTCATGCCGGTTCCGGTAGGCACGGCGAGGCGTCAAGTCAACGGTCAGTGCCGGTGTGCGGACGAGCGCAGCATCTCGCGTGCACGCGCCAGATCCTCCGGCGTGTCCACGCCAAGCGGCACACTGTCGACGATGCTCACGTCAATGCGCATGCCGGCTTCGAGCGCCCGCAATTGCTCGAGCTTCTCGCGCCGTTCAAGCGGGGAGGGGGGAAGATGGACGAAGCGCGCCAGCGCTTCGCGCCGGTACGCATAGACGCCGATGTGATGGAATAGCGGCCCGGGACCGGATGGCGCAGTTGCGCGGGTAAAATAAAGCGCGCGTAGCCTCGTGGCTGACAGCGGTGTGCCGACCACTTTGACGACGTTGGGGTCGGTGCGCTCCTGTGGCCGGCGAATCGGCGCGGCAAGCGTTGCGATGTCCACCTCGCCATCGGCAAGGGGCTCGATTGCGTGTGCGAGATCGCGCGGTGGGAGCGTCGGAAGATCGCCTTGCAGGTTGATGATGATGTGAGCGCGTTGTTGCGGGTCGGCGGCCTGCAAGGCTTCAAAGATCCGGTCGCTGCCGCTGATATGGTCTGCGCGCGTCATGATGGCGCGCCCGCCCGCTTTCTCGACCGAGGCTGCAATCACCTCCGAATCGGTCGCGACCACCACCGGCCCGATATGCGCGGACTGAGCACGGCGCATGACGTGAACGATCATGGGCTCCCCCGCAATATCGGCGAGTGGTTTGCCTGGAAGCCTGCTTGAGGCCATGCGGGCGGGAATCAGAATGAGCGTATCGGCCATCGTCCTGCCGCCGTCGTTTGCGGCGTCAATTCAATCGGATAGACCGCGGGTCTCATAGCTTACATGGGTTGCCAGAACGCAGGCAAACCGGCTATTTGTGCGCTGCCGCACCTACGCGGGCGCCATGGCCGCCCAACCGTCCCGCATCTATGTCGCTGGAGCTTCAAGGCGATGGACTCCTTTGAGCTGAATAAAATCCTTGGCGCCATCCTCGGCACCTGTCTCGGCATCCTCGCCATCAATATTGCGGCCGGCGCTATCTTTGCGCCGACGATTCCGGCTAAGCCCGGTTACGAGATTGCCGTGCCGGAGCAAAAGGAGGGCGGAGCGGCAAAGCCCGAGGAAGAAAAGCAGCCCCCCATCGAGCAGCTACTGGCCAGCGCCGATGTTCACCGGGGCGAGAATTCCGCCAAGAAATGCCAGGCCTGCCACACCTTCAACAAGGGCGGCCGTCCGCTGGTCGGACCGAACCTCTGGGGCGTGGTGGGCCGTCCGAAGGCCTCACAGCCCGGCTTCAATTACTCCGCCGGGCTCAAAGCCAAGGGCGGAAACTGGACCATCGACGACATCAACCAGTTCATTACAAATCCGAAAGTTGCGGTCCCCGGCACCAACATGACCTTCGCCGGCATACCCAAGCCCAGCGAGCGGGCGGATATCATTGTCTATCTCAACAGCCTTTCCGACAATCCGGCACCGCTTCCCAAGGCGGCCGAGGCTACGGATACGTCCAAATCGCAGTGAATTCTGCCGGTCGGGTAGGTTGGGTCGAGTACTTGCGAGACCCAACCCCGTTAGCTCCTGCCGGGTTGGGTCTCGTAAGAACGCGACCCAACCTACTAAAAAGTGATTGCGGCCTCCCTTACATCGACACGTTGGGCTGCGCCTGCATTCCTAAATTAAGCTAATCTTGCCATCCATGCGGAATCGGGCGTCTGCCCTCCGGAGGTCTTCTTGCAGCTCAATCGTAGAACCCTGCTCGGTCGCGGCACGCTCGCAGCTCTTGTCCCCATTCTCAAGGGGCTTGGAATGTACACGCTCGCCACTCCCGCGGCGGCTCAGATATCAGAGCAGGATCGCAATTGGCGTCACGGCTTATCGTTGTTCGGCGAGCTCAAATATCCGCCCGAGTTCAAGCGCTTTGATTACGTCAATCCGAATGCGCCGAAGCTCGGCAGCGCGCGCATGATTGCGTTCGGCACCTTCGATAATTTCAACGAGGTGGTGGCCGGGCTGAAGGGGTCGATTGCCGCGGGCGCCAGCATGATCTCCGACACCTTGCTGGTATCATCGCTCGATGAAGTTTCCACCGATTATGGTCTGATCGCCGAGGCCGTGAGTCATCCGGCGGATTTCTCCTCGGCGACCTTTCGGCTGCGAGCGTCCGCGCGCCATCATGACGGCAAGCCGGTCACCGTCGAGGATGTCATATTCTCCATGCAGGCCTTTAAAAAGCACAGTCCCGGCCATGCTGCCTACTATCGCCATGTTGCGAAGATGGAGCAGACCGGCGAACGCGAGGTCACCTTCATCTTCGATTCTCCCGGAAACCGGGAAATGCCTCTCATTGTCGGCCAGCTCAATGTCTTGCCGAAGCACTGGTGGGAGAGCTCCGATGAGGCAGGCAAGAAGCGCGATGTCGGCGCGACCACGCTCGAGCCGCCATTGGGCAACGGCGCCTATCGCATCAAGGATTTCGTTGCCGGCCGCACCATCGTGTACGAGCGGGTAAAGGACTATTGGGGCAAGGATCTCAACGTCAATATCGGGCGCGACAATTTCGACGAGCTGCGCTTTGAATATTTTCGCGATGCAACGGTCGCGCTCGAAGCATTCAAGGCCGATCATGTCGACTGGCGCATGGAAAACATCGCCAAGAATTGGGCAACCGCCTACGACTTTCCCGCGGTGAAGGAGAACCGGGTCGTGCTGGAGCAGTTTTCTCAGCGCAACCGGGGAATCATGCAGGCTTTTGCCTTCAACACGCGGCGAGACAAATTCAAGGATCCGCGGGTGCGGCTCGCGTTCAACTATGCCTTCGATTTCGAAGAGATGAACAAGCAGCTGTTCTTTGGCCAGTACAAGCGCATCACGAGCTATTTCGATGGCACCGAGCTCGCCTGCTCGGGCCTGCCGCAAGGTCAGGAGCTGGAAATTCTGGAGGCGGTGCGCGACAAGGTACCGCCGGAAATTTTCACCACGCCCTATACAAATCCGGTTGGCGGCTCGAGCGAGAAAGTGCGCGCCAACCTGCGCGAAGCAATGCGGCTGCTCAAAGAGGCGGGCTACGAAGTCCGCAATCAGAAGCTGTTCGAGGCCAAAGCCGCCGAGGCTGTCACCGTCGAAATGCTCACCCAGGAGCCAAGCGTCGAGCGCATTATTCTGTTCTACAAGCCATCCCTGGAGCGGCTCGGCATCACGGTCAACGTGCGCACCGTCGACGATCCGCAATATGAGAATCGGCTGCGCAACTGGGATTTCGATATTATTGTCGCGAGCTGGCCCGAATCGCTCTCGCCCGGAAACGAGCAGCGCGACTATTGGGGCTCGCGCGCGGCGGATACGCCGGGCTCACGCAACTACATCGGCATAAAGAATCCGGCCGTCGACGCACTGATCGATCGCATCGTTTTTGCCAAGGACCGGACGGGGCTCATCGCGGCAACACGGGCGCTTGATCGCGTGCTGTTGTGGAATCACTACGTCGTGCCGCAGTTCACGAGCGACAAAATCCGCACCGCCCGGTGGGATCGCTTCGGCCACCCGGACCCGCTGCCCAAATATGCGGAGCCCGGCTTTCCCACGGTGTGGTGGTGGGATGCCGAGAAGGCGGCCAGGATCGGAAACCGCCGCGCATGAAAGTCTGCGCTCTCACGCGGCGCGGCGCGCTTCGTCTTGGCGGCGCCGGTTTTGCGGCGGCCCTTTCAACGCGTGCCCGCGCGCAGGAGAGTGCGGAGCGGCACGGAATATCAGCCTTCGGCGATCTTAAATATCCCGCTGACTTCAAGCATTTCGATTATGTGGATCCGGACGCGCCAAAAGGCGGTACGTTCTCCCATGTCGGCTCGACGAGCGCGTTCAACCAGAACTTTCTCACGTTCAATTCACTCAACACATTCATTCTAAAGGGCGATGCGGCGCAGGGGATGGAGCTTACGTTTGCGAGCTTGATGGTGCGTGCCGAGGACGAGCCGGATGCACTCTATGGCCTTGCCGCCCGCGCCGTTGCGGTTTCGCCTGATGGGCTTACTTATCGTTTTTTGTTACGGCCTGGCCTTAAATTCCACGACGCAAGCGCGCTGACCGCGCACGATGTGGCCTATTCGCTCCAGGTGCTCAAGGAAAAAGGTCATCCCATCGCGCAGCAGCTTCTGCGCGACTTTGCCGGCGCGCAGGCGCTCGATGACACAACGGTCCTGGTGACCTTTGCCCCCAAGCGCGCGCGCGACGTTCCGCTCTTTCTGGCCGCGCTGCCCATTTTTTCCCGCGCCTATTATGGCAGCCATGCCTTCGACGAGACCACGCTTGAGGCGCCGCTCGGCTCCGGCCCTTACAAGGTCGGGCGGTTCGAGCCGGGCCGCTTTATCGAATACGAGCGGGTCGCCGACTGGTGGGGCGGCGGCCTGCCGGTCTCCCGTGGGCTGAACAATTTCGACGTCATCCGGTACGAATACTATCGCGACCGCGACGTCGCGTTCGAAGGCTTCACCAGCAAGAGCTACCTCTTCCGCGAGGAGTTCACGTCCCGCATCTGGGCAACCCGCTATGACTTTCCGGCAGTCCGGGATGGGCGGGCCAAGCGCGACGTCATTCCCGATGATACCCCTTCAGGGGCGCAGGGCTGGTTCTTCAACACCCGGCGGGAGAAGTTGAAGGACAGGCGGCTGCGCGAAGCTTTCGTCTATGCGTTCGATTTCGAATGGACCAACAAGGCGATCATGTACGGCTCGTATGAGCGCACCCATTCCTTTTTCCAGAATTCGCCGATGATGGCGGCCGGCAAGCCCGCGGCGGATGAGCTTGCGCTGCTTGAACCCTTCCGCGGCAAAGTCGATGAGGAAGTGTTCGGAGAGCCTTTCGTTCCTCCTTTATCCGACGGTTCCGGACAGGATCGCGCGCTCTTGCGCAAGGCGAGCGCGCTGTTGCAAGCGGCCGGATTTCCCATCAAGGATGGCAGGCTAACGACGCCGCAAGGCGAGCGGGTTAGCGTCGAAATCCTGATCGACGAGCCTTCGTTTCAGCCGCATCACAGCTCATTCATCAAAAATCTGGGAACGCTGGGGATCGAAGCGAGTTTGCGCATTGTGGACCCCGTGCAATACCGCAAGCGCGTCGACGATTTCGATTTCGA
>CATPCO010000047.1 GCA_955652925.1 uncultured Xanthobacteraceae bacterium
ATCGCGGGCAGGATCATCTCGATCGAGCGCGAGATCTGAAACACCTGCTCCGGAAAAAGATTATTGTAGAAAAATGCGAAATAGACGCCGCCGACCGCGGTCATGCCGGCTGAAATCACTACCGCCACGAGCTTATAGCGGAACGTATTGATTCCGAGCGAGCGCGCGGCTTCCTCGTCCTCGCGGATGGCGAGCCAGTAGTAGCCCATCCGGCTACGAAGCAGGAGGCGGCAAAGCACGAAGGCCACGGCCGTGAGCGTCAGGATTACATAAAAGAACATGGTTGGATTGCCGCGCAGGTTCCAAAGATCGTTGCGCGCATAGTTGGCAACCGGCAGAAAAAAACCGGCCGATCCGCCAACCCAGTTGAAATGATCGAAACCGATGCGCGCGAATTCGGCAAATGCGATCGTCAGAATGGCGAAATAGACGCCACCAACGCGAAACCGAAACGCGAGGAACCCGATCACGGCGCCACAAATTGCCGCAACCGCAATAGCGGCAAGCATCCCGATCCACGGCGCAATCCCGAAATGGACGTAAAGAACCGCGGCGGTGTAGGCGCCAAGCCCGAGATAGATCGCGTGCCCCAGCGAGAGCTGGCCGGCAAAACCCATCATGACATTCCAGGCCTGACCGCAATACGCAAAAAACAAGATCGTGACCAAGACTGTCAGCAGATAATCGTTTGCCCACCACGGCGCCGCGCACAACAGCACGAGCAGAATGGCGAGCAACGCAAATCCCCGCCGCTCTCCCGGTTCGAAGGGCAACCTCATGCTCGTCTTCCCAGCAGCCCCTGCGGACGCAACAACAACACCAGCACCAGAAGGCCGAAAGAGAACATGCTCTTCGCCGAGGGTGTAAAGAGAAGCCCGGCCAGCGCCTCGGTCAACCCGATCAGAACGCCCCCAACCAGCGCGCCCGGCATGGAGCCGAGCCCTCCCGTAATCACGATGATGAACGCAAGCAGCGTATAGGCGGGGCCGAGCGCCGGCGTCACGTCGATCAGGAGCACGAGCATGGCTCCTGCCGCACCGACGCAGGCGGCGCCGAGGCCAAAGGTGAGCGCGTAGAGACGCTTGACATCAAGTCCCACCACAAGCGCGCCGGTGTAATTATCGGCGCAAGCGCGGATCGCCTTGCCGGCTGGTGCCAGCCGGAAGAACATGAACAGCGCAGCCGCGATGAGAATGCTAGCGCCCGCGGCATAGACTTTGGTTGCGTCCACAATCAGTGCTCCCACTGCAAAGCTGTCGAAGGCGTAGGAGGTCTGTACGCTGCGCGCATCCGGCCCGAAAATAATCAGCAGCACGTTCACAATAATGAGCGCGAGCGCAACCAGCAGCATGAACTGGCTGTGCTCGGGACGATGAATGAACGGATTGATGACACCCGCCTGCAGAATATAGCCCAGCACGAACAGGACCGCGGCAACGGGCACGACCATCACGAGCGGGTCGAGGCCGAGCGAATTGAAGGCAGTGATGGCAAGATACATCGCGATCGTCATCATCTCGCCATGGGCGAAATTGACCACGCGCACCACGCCGAAAATGACCGAAAGCCCGAGCGCCATCAGGCCATAGATCAGGCCCGTCAAAATACCGCTGACCGCAACGTTGAGATAAATCTCCACCGAAGGCGATCAGCGGAGCGCTCCGCTCCCCGTTCCGTCCCCGGAACGGGCGAGGGAGAAGAGCGAGATTGCCGCCCGCCCGGAGCAGATCACCGGCGGCGATCCTTTGTTACGTACGCTTGTCGTACGGTGTCATCGGCAGCTCGGGTTTGGCGTTGGAGGCAGCCTTGGGCGCGATCGTCACGAGCTTGCCGCCCCGGTTCTGAATGGCAGCGTCCTTGAGCTTGTCGTTCTGCCCTTTCGCGTCGAACGAAATGCCCGGTCCGATACTGACATTATCCGTGATGTTGGTCGCGCGAATGGCATCGGCGAGCGCCTTCGGCTCGCTGGAGCCGGCGCGCTTGAACGCATCGGCCGCAACCAGCAGCGCCTCGAACGTAAAGACGTGATTGGTGTTGAGATTGATGCCGGGGTAGGCCTTGGCAAGCGCATCTTCCAGCCGCTTGCTCAATTTCTTGCTCGGATCGTACCAGGGTACGAAGCTCATCGGCCCGTCGGCGAGCTTGCCCAGCGTCTTGAGATATTGGTCCTCGTACCAGCCCGGGCCCATGCTGAGCACCGCCATAGGCGACCAGCGCTGCTTCACCAACTCGCGGGTGATCAGAATGGCGTCGTTGAGGCGACTCACCATCAGGAGCGCGTCGGCGCCGGTTGCCTTTGCTTTGGCAACCTCGACCGAGAGGTCACGCGCGGTCGGATCGTAGGCGATCTGCTCGGCAATCTTGTACGGCATGTTGAATTTGGGCATCACGCCGGTGATGGCCTGCTGCATGGAGGTGCCGAACGTGTCGTTCACATGCATGAACACCACCGACTTCGGCGCGGTGCCGGTCGCCTCGAAGATTTCCTTTTGGTTGCTGAAAGCATCCGCGAGGATCATCGGCGCGGTCGGGAAATTGCGAAACACGAACTTGTAGCCCTGCTCCGTGATGGGCGGGGCGGCGGCGATGTTGATGACAAACGGAATACCCTTTTGCTCGGCCACCTGGGCAATGGCCGACGATTGCCCCGAATCGAAGGCGCCGACCAGGAGCTGGGCGCCATCGTTGATCAGCTTCTCGGCGCGCGCGCGGGCGACCTCCACGTTGGTTTCGGTGTCAGCATTCATGATCGTGAGCTCAGGCAGCCCGAGCTCCTTGAAGATCGGCGGTGCAAGCTCGACGCCGCGCTGGCAGTCCTGACCGATGCTCGCCTGCGCGCCCGAGCGCGGCAGCAGCACGCCGACCTTGAGCGAAGCCGCCTGGGCGCGCGCGAGCCTGCAGGGGGTGACCGCGCTAATCAGCCCGGTTGCGCTTACACCCGCGGCAAACCGGCGGCGGCTGATGGCGCGCAGGCTGCGCCTGTCTGAGTGATCCGGCATCGATGTTCCTCCCGGGATCAGGGGTTGCTTCACTCCCCTGCCCTATTTCTCTTATTCTTCCTCGCAGGAAGCAATGGGCTTGAATGCGCATTCAAAACAGGCGACGCGTCATCACCCGCGCAGGCGGGTGGGGCCGATAATTACGCCTGTCTCTCTGAGATTGCTTCAGGTCAGTGTCTACTGGCGGGCATGACGGCGGGAAGGGAATTGCCATGGACGAACAAACCATTCTGACCGAGCGCCGAACCGGGTATCACATGATTACCTTAAACCGCCCCCGGCGCCTCAATGCGTTTTGCGAGCCCATGCATCACGCGCTGCGCCAAGCCATCGCTGAGGCGGAAGGTGATGGAGCGTGCCGCGCGCTGTTGTTGACAGGCGCTGGCCGCGCGTTCTGTGCCGGACAGGATCTCAACGAGCGGATCTCGAAGGACGGTGAAGTCAACGTGCTCGGAAGCGCGCTGGAGAGCCACTACAATCCGCTTATCCGGAAACTGCGGGCGCTGCCGTTCCCCGTGGTTGCAGCCGTAAACGGGATTGCGGCCGGCGCGGGGGCCAATCTGGCGCTCGCCTGCGACCTCGTGCTCGCCGCGCGCTCGGCAAGCTTTGTCGAGGCCTTTATCCGCATCGGTCTGGTGCCTGATTGCGGTGGCACCTGGACGCTGCCGCGTCTCATCGGTCCTGCCCGCGCCCGCGCCCTTGCGCTCACCGGCGAGCCGCTACCGGCGGAGAAGGCCGAAGCCTGGGGCTTGATCTGGAAATGCGTCGATGACGAGGAACTGCTCGATGCAGCCCACAGGCTCTGTGCGCATTTTGCCGTGGCACCCGCCGTCGGCCTTGCATTGACAAAAAGGCTGCTCGACGAGTCCTGGAGCAACGATCTCGATGCTCAGCTCGACCTTGAGCGCGAGTGCCAGCGCGAGGCCAGTCTTGCGCCCGACTACGCCGAAGGCGTGCGCGCGTTCCTGCAAAAGCGTTCGCCCGTGTTCACCGCGCGCAGGGAAGTGTAGGCTGGGTCGAGCCCCGCACGATACTTGAGAGGAGAGAATGGAATGAACCCTGTTGTGGCGGTCATTGCGCCTGGCATGATGGGCGCGGCGGTGGGCAAGCGCCTCGTCGATCACGGAATCAAGGTGCTGACCTCGATCCAGGGGCGCAGCGCCGAGACGAGGGAACGCGCAAGGACGGCTGGAATGGCCGCCGTCAGCGATGACGAGATCGCAACAAGCGATTTCATTTTATCCATTCTGCCGCCGGGCGACGCCGTCGCGCTGGCACAACGTATCGTGCCGGCGCTCACGGCGAGCAACAGCAAGCCGGTCTACGTCGATTGCAACGCGGTGAGCCCACCGACCGTCGAGCGGATCGCGGCCGCCATTGCACCGACCGGGTCGCCCTTCGTCGATGCCGGCATCATCGGCTCGCCACCCAAACCGAACGACGCCGGTCCGCGCTTCTATGCGTCCGGGCCGCAAGCTCACCGCTTCGCCAGGCTCAAGGAGTTCGGATTGGACGTGCGCGTCCTTGATGGACCCATGACGGCCGCTTCAGCATTGAAAATGTCTTATGCCGGGATCACCAAGGGAACCCAGGCGCTCGGTGCCGCCATGCTGCTCGCCGCCACCCGCGGCGGAACAGCAGACGCCCTGTTTGCCGAACTCTCAGCCAGCCAGCCGCAGATGCTCGCCTGGCTCAAGCGCAACCTCGCGCTCATGCCGCCCAAGGCCTACCGCTGGGTCGCGGAAATGCACGAGATCGCCGCTTTCGTCGGCGAGGATCCTTCTGCGCACGAGCTCTATCTCGGCGCTGCACATTTTTATGAGCGCATAGCGCGCGATTTCGAGGCTGATAAAAAAGAGGTCGCGGCAATCGAAGCGTTCATGAGCAAGCAGCAGGTTGGGTCGAGTTCTTCACGAGACCCAAAATAGGCAACGCGCGGGAATGTCGGGTCTCGCAGGCTCGACCCAACCTACCGGCTATCAAAGAGTCACGACAAGCTTACGTGCTGAAGGCAATGCACCGCTGAGCCGTCGCCGCGCGGATTGTTATATTAACTGCGAATGAGGCCACCATGAACGTTCAATTGCCCCTTCGCATGGACAAGCCCGCGTTTCTCGACTGGGTTCAGGGCCGCGAGGAACGTTATGAGCTTGATCGGGGACGCGTCATCGTGATGACCGGGGGTTCGCGGGCACACTGGCAGATTGCTTTCAATCTCGCGAAGGCATTAGACATCCGAATCGATCCAAATAGGTGGGCGGTTCTGCTGGATTTTGGCGTCAACTTGGCGCCCGAGTCGATTCGATTCCCCCAATGTGATTGTGGACTCCGCCGGCGAGAATTCCAAAGATTTGACCGCCACCTCGCCCGTATTAATAGCAGAGGTCCTTTCGCCAGCATCGGAGCGAGTGGACCTCGGAGATAAATCTGCTGAATATCTGCGACTACCAAGCCTGGCCGCCTATCTTGTCCTGGCCCAGGACCAAATCAAAGCGTGGGTTTGGACCCGCGGGACTGCGGGCTTTCCTTCCGGACCGCAGGTGCTGGAGGGAGGTGAAGCGGTGATCCGCATTGAGGCGCTAGGGATCGATTTGCCCCTGGCCGAGATCTATACGCGCGTGAAAATGGACTGAATCAATTGCGGCCGGATCGCCATTGATAGGCGCTCAACATTCCAGCCCGATCAAAGCCGCTCTTTGAGGAATCGCATCAGGCGCGGCGCCATGAAACCGGAATAGCTGCGCGCCTCGTCAATCGGATCGCCGAGCCAGTAATGCGGCGCACCCTGCACGATGCAAGTGCGCGCGAAGAAATTCGCCTGTTTCAAACGAAGCAGGAATGCGTCGGTCTGGACGCGGCGATTGACCAGGTCGTCCTCGGTCCCGACGGCAAGAAATACGCCCATGCCGTTGTTGGCGAAGGTCATATGGTTGATGGGCGAAGCATCGAAGTAGAGCCGCGGATCATCCATGGGCGAGGCGCCCATGAAGTTCTCAATGTTGTTCTCGCGCGGGCTTTGCAGCTGATAACGCTGCCACATCTCGACGAGATCATAGACCCCGTAGACGCCGACGAGCGCCTTCACCCTGGTGCTGGCGCTTGCATGTTCGTCGTTCGGGTAGCCC
>CATPCO010000048.1 GCA_955652925.1 uncultured Xanthobacteraceae bacterium
CGCATCAACGATTACCGGCGCACGATCGGCGAGGCAGCCGAAATCTTCTGCAACATCGCCACCACCGACGAGGCGCAGGAGGGAATTCGCGCGTTTACGCAAAAGCGCGCGCCCAACTGGGAGCGGTCGTGAGCCGGATTCCGGGTGGGGGCAACTGGGATGAGCAAGCCGTACTCCAAACCGAGGGGGCCGGCACTACGCTGGTGGTTTTTGTAGGGGCGGGACCGGGGTCCCCAAAAAACGCGGATGCGTTTTTTGGGGTGCCCCGCAAACCCGCCCTCGTTCGGCATTCACGGTGTGTGAGGGTGATCCGAGCTTAGCCGTACGAACTTCGATTGAGCAGCTGATGACGGCAATTCTTTCGTAGCGAGCCTGTGGCACAAGGGCGGGTTTAAAACCCGCCCCTACAAGCTTCGCGGCCGCGATGTGCTTCCCGTCCGGGGTTTGCGGACGCTTGCCATATGCGATTGCCCTGCCTTTCAGGGGAGGATTAGACCGTACTGTGACCGGGATCACATTCGCGTCGAGCGAATTGCGCTAGGGTATGGGCATCGCGGGGTCTCCCCTCCAGGCAAGGAGAATGACCATGCCTACCATGCCTCGCTTGCTGCTCCAGGCGTGCACGACGCTGGCCTGTGCGGGCCTGCTCCTCGCTTCCGGTATGGCCAGCTCCGGCGCGGCCGACGAGTGCAGCAAAAGCTACAAAATCTGCAACGGCGGTTGCGACCGCCGCGTGAACGGCACCAGCGGCGGCTTCTGCAAGATACAATGCGACTACCGGCTCATTGCGTGCGACCAGCAATCTGCGGCAGCTTCACTCACGCAAGGCAGCAGGTATTCGGTTTCACGGCCGTCTGAGAGGTGACCACGCAGCTGGGCCAGCGACCGTAGCCCGGGTGGAGCGCAGAGACACCCGGGAGCGGTTTCCCGCATTTCGCTTCGCTCAACGCGGGCTACGGTTTGCGCGTCACGCTGCCTTCGCCAGAAATTGCCGGCAGCGGGCGAGCATCTGCGCAATTTCGCTTGCCGGCCGCGGCGGGCTGAAGAGATAGCCCTGCACCTCATCGCAGCCTTCCGCCCGCAGCCGATCAAGCTGATCCTGCGTCTCCACACCCTCGGCGGTAACCACCATTCCCAGACTGCTCGCAAGACTCGTCACCGCACGCACGATTGCGATGGCGCCAGGGTCTTCGCACAGATCGCCGATGAAGGAGCGATCGATCTTGATCTTGTCGAACGAAAAACGATGGAGCGAGCTCAAGCTCGAATAACCGGTGCCGAAGTCGTCCATTGCAATGGCGACACCGAGATTTTTTAGTTGGCCGAGGTTGGCCTGGCTTTCCCGGTCCTCGTGCAGCAGCACGCTCTCGGTGATCTCGAGCTCGAGCCGGCCGACCGCGAGCCCTGATTCGGCGAGCGCGTGGACAACGGTGCGCACGAGCTTGCGGCTGCGCAATTGCAGGGGCGAAAGATTGACCGCGACGGTGAGATTGCCCGGCCATCCGGCTGCTTCGCGGCATGCCCGGCGCAACGCCCATTCCCCCAGTTCGAGGATAAGCCCCTTCTCTTCGGCAATGGGAATGAATTCAGAGGGGGGTACCCATCCCCGCTCTGGATGGTGCCAGCGCATCAAGGCTTCGAATCCGCTCACCTCTCCGGTCCTGATGCTGACGACCGGCTGATAGAAAAGATCCAGTCCGCCGTTTGCGGCGGCGGTCTCGAGGTCGAGCGCAAGCCGCTGGCGCGCCTTGAGCGCCACATCCATTTCGGACTCGAACACGCGAAACGTGCGGCGTCCTTCCGTCTTGGCGCGATACATTGCGATATCGGCCTTGCGCAGCAATTCATCGGCATCCCTGCCGTCCCCAGGCGCGATCGCAATGCCGATGCTGGCGCTGATGGAAGCGGGCCTGCCTTCGCAATCGTAGGGTTCGCTCAGTGCCCGCACGATGCAGGTGGCAAGGTTGCCCGCGGCGTCGGGATGGTCGACGCCAAGCTGGACGACTGCAAACTCATCACCGCCGAAACGGGCAACGAGGTCGCCCTGCCCTGCGCAGCTCTTGATGCGCGCGGCCACCCGCATCAGCAGCACGTCCCCGACCGCATGTCCCAGCACATCATTGATGCCCTTGAACTGATCGAGATCAATGCAATGCAAAGCGATGCCCTCTCCGCGGCTCACCCGCGCCAGGGCACACTCCATGAATTCCCGGAACCGCAGGCGGTTGGGCAATCCGGTGAGCGCGTCATGGCGCGCCAGATGGGAAATTCGTTCCTCGGAGCGCCTGCGTTCCGTCACGTCCTCATGGGTCGAGACCCAACCGCCGTCCGCCATGGGCCGATGGCCGACAGCAACGAAACGGTCATTCTTGAGCTCGAGGATCGTATCGGAGGGCACGCCCCGGGTGACTTGCGCGAGCCGGCTCGCAATGAAGTCCTCGCCCCTGCCGCCAACATGACCGCCGCTTTTCACGCGATATTCGAGAATTTGCTCGAGCCGCACCCCCGGCCGCATCAGCTCCGGCGGAAGCGCATAGAGCTCAACAAACCGCTTGTTGCAGATCACAAGCCGCCGGTCGCGATCGAACATGGCCAAGGCGTGGGACATGTTTTCGAGCGCCGCCTCGAAGCGCATGTTCTGGACCCTGATCTCCTCTTCGCGGTGCTTGAGCTCGGTCACGTCGAGGTGAACACCGATGGAGCCGCCATCGGGCGTGCGGCAGGTCAAAAGACGCAACCAGCGGCCATCAAGGTAGCGGTGGTCCGAGGCACCCTGGGATGCAGCGTGGGCGGCAAGGCGCGCCGCGACCCATTCCTCCTCGCGTCCAACCGCCGCCGCCGGCGTCTCGCGCGCTACAACAGCGCGCAGGATATCCTCGAAGCGAGCGCCCTTTATGCGGACATCCGCCGTCGCCGCATGCATCTCGGCGTAGTATTTGTTGGCGAGAACGAGACGATCCTGCTCGTCATAAAAGATCAGCCCCGCCGGCATCGCGTCGATCACCGCCATGAGCCGCGCGTGCGCCTGCTGGGCATCATGCCGCGCGCGGTGCAGTTCGGTGATGTCGTGGTGGGTGGACACCCAACCTCCGGCGGGAAGCGGCCGGTTGGTCACCGCGATGACCCGGCCGTCGCCCGGTTCGATCATCACGCTCGTTGTTTTACCGGTTGCGATGCTGGCGACGAGATCCGCACAGTAGCGTTCGGGATCGCCGGCGAATGTTCCCATCTGCTTTCGGTGCGCAAGCAGGCTGCGCAGCGATGTACCCGGTTGCGCCATATCCGGTGTCAGACCGTACATTTCACGGTAGCGCTCATTGCACAGCAACAGCCGCCCTTGCGGATCGAACATGAGGAGCGCCTGGGTGATATTGTTGATCGCCCCGTCGAGGCGAAGATTCTGCTCCCGTAACACCTGCGCTGTGCGGCGCAGCAATGCGTGCTCCCGATACCACGCCAACGCCGGGATGCCGAATGCCAACGCAACGAGGAGCCCGATCGCCCATCCCGCCCGATAGAGGATTTCATTGAAGCGCGCGCGCTCTTCGCTCAGGTCAAGGTGCGCTTCCACGAGGGCCACGGTGCGGCCGTTTTGAACAATGGGAAGATAGATCTCCGAGAACGACGTCGGCGGGCCCTGGCTGGAATCGCGTTCTCTCAGCTCGACAAGCGTGCGTCCGGCTCGAACGGCCTGCGCCGCCCGCGGGTTGTGGCGATCGAGGCTGGACGGCTCGGGCCCGCCGCCATTGCCTTCCGACTCCCAGCGCAGGTTTCCCCGCGGGTCGAAGACGCGATAGCGGAACATGCGGCTCGCCTGGCGTGCCTGCTCGAAGACGGCAAGGGTCGAGGCCGCCGGGGCCTTTCCGGCGGCGATCGCTTCCCAGTCGCTCACATTGTGCGCGACGAAGGCGGCTGCCGTGCGTGCATCGGATTCCGCCTCACTGTGCAAGAGCGCATCGACGGTCAGCTCAACCGTGACCCAGGCCCCTGCCACAAACAGCGAAATCGCCAGCGCGATGAGCGCGAGCCGAAAGAGCGAAGATCGATCCCTTGCCACGGCGTCCATTGCCCGGTCCCCGAGCGCGAATCGGGCTTATTCATTAACGGCCAGCTCTCAACAATTTGACGCTACGGCTCAGCCATTCGCGAACGTGGTTATTGCCCGCTTAACGCAAATCCTGTCGCGTCATGTGCAGCGCAGCACGCGTTTATCAGATCGCCGCTTGCCCCGCATGGGCCGCGCGTGAGTCGACGGGAGCCTCGGCACGGTCGTTCATTCCGTAGTTGCGAACGATGGCACCGATGCGCAGCCGGTAATCGGCAAAAATGCCGCTTCGCCCCGCTGCCTGGGTCGCGCGATGCCGCTGATTGTTGCGCCACGCTTTGATCGCCTCCTCGTCGCGCCAGAAGGAAAGCGACAGCAGCTTTCCCGGCTCGGTCAGACTCTGGAAACGCTCAACCGATATGAAGCCGTCCGCCTGATCGAGCTCAGCGCGCAGCGACGCCGCAAGATTGAGGTAATCATCCTTGCGGCCGTCGGCAGGCCAGACCTCAAAGATGACAGCGATCATTGCAATCTCCGTTGGGTTGCGCGTTTTAATGAAAAGTAATCACGCTGCGTATCGCGCGTCCACTCTTCAAGGCGGCGAAGCCTTCGTTGATCGCGGCAAGCCGGATGCGCTCCGTGATGAGCTCGTCCAGCATCAGGCGCCCGTCGAGATAGGCGCGCGCCAATAACGGAAAATCGCGCGCGGGGCGAGCGTCCCCATAGCTCGACCGCCTGATCCGCTTCTCCTGCATGAGCGCGCCCCAGCGAAAGGCGACGTCCGCCGCAACATCGATCTTGCCGAGCCAGACGACCTCTCCGCCCGGCCGCACGGCTTCGACGCTGGTACGAAAAGCAACTGCGCTGCCGGCGGCTTCGATGACGATATCGGCGCCGCGTCCCGAGGTTTGTTTCTTCGCGAGCGCGGCCGCATCTTCCTTGGCCGCGTTCACGCACGAGGTCGCACCCATCGTCTGCGCCAATGCAAGCTTCCCGTCATCGATGTCACACGCAATGATTCCTGCGGCGCCGGCAAGGCGCGCCCCCTGCACCGCCGAAAGCCCGACCGCCCCACAGCCGATGATCATGACGCAATCGGCGCGCGAGACGCGGGCGAGATTGAAGGCGGCCCCAACTCCGGTCATGACGCCGCAGCCGATCAGGCACGCACGGTCGAACGGAATCTCCTTGGGAACCGGGATCGCCTGCTGGTCCGCAACAATGCAGTACTCGCCGAACGCCCCCAGAAACATCAGGTGTTTGAGCTCGCGTCCGTCCGCAAGCCGCGCTTTGCTCTGTCCGTCGAATTGGACGGCGCGCGGACCCTTCGCCAAATAATCCTCGCACAGAATCGGCAATCCCCGGTCGCAGTAGAAACAATGCCCGCAATGGGGATTCCAGGAGAGGATCACATGATCCCCCTTGCGCACCCGCGTAACCGCGCCGCCCGTGTCCGCCACGATGCCGGCGGCCTCATGCCCAAGCACAATCGGCATGGGATAGCGCAGCGAGCCTTCGATCACTTCGAGGTCGGTGTGGCAGAGTCCCGCGGCGCGCACCGAAACGAGGACATCGGTGGGTTGCAAGGCGGCCGCGCTGACCCGCTCGATGGCGAGCGGCGTGCCCGAGCGCTGCAGCACGGCCGCCTCATAGTTGAGCGTCACTTCTTCAGCTGGCCTTCTTTCACGCCGGCTTCGGGGAAGATCCACATGGCTACAACCATGAAAACCGCGGTGAGCATTACAAAGGTGGAAAAGTCAGGCCGCACCGGCGAACCGCGCCAATAGGCGAGGATTGCCGCAACGATCAGAACCAGAATGGAAAGGACCGTCTTGACGTCATTGGGCATCGCAGCCCTCGCCACCTAATAGGAGCCAACCGGCACGGCCGCAGCTTCGTCCGGCCGGCGCGGCGACCCGCGCAGCTTCTTCTTCAGGAAACGGGTCTCATAGCCGTTGAACAGGTGGCCCAAGCAGCCGCGGTCGAGGTCGGACGTGCCAAACAGCCAGTCCGCAATCGGAAAGGTGAGATTCATGTTCACCTCCATCATCAGCCGCGCGTTGTGGTGCGCGGTGTGATGGCGGCGCAGCGTGTTCACAAACGGACAATTGTGCACGAACCAGTTCTCCTCGACATGGCAGCAGAAGTGCATGAACTCGTAGACGAGATACATGCCCGTGGTCACGCACATGAACAGCCAGCCCACATTGGGCGTGAAAACCAACCCGAGGATGACGGCCATGGGCAGCGACATCAGGATGAACACGACCAGCGCGTAGGGTGGAAACACGGTGACGCGCCAGTCCTTATGATCGCGGAAGCGCATCTCGTCATCGGTGAAGAACTGATGATGATTGAGGGTGTGCCGCTCGTAGATCGAGCGCAGCCCCTTGATGTTGACCGGCCGGTGCATGACGTATCTGTGCACCGCCCACTCGAATATGTTGGTGAACAGGAAGGTGAGCGGGACCGTGAGCCATTCCAACGGCGTCACGCCGTGAATGTGCCGGATATAGATGTAGAATGCCGCCGCCCCCATGGCGTAGATGATCGCGACATGAAAATAGCCGTCGTACCAGCTCAGGATGCGGGAGCGATATTCCTGTCGAAACGCGATTTGCCGCTGGCTGATCATGGTCTTCTCCTTTGCTGCGGCCGGCCAGGCGCCCTGATATATCACAAATCTATCACGCGCCATGGCCGTTTTCAATCACGCCGGAAGGGCGCCCGGTGCCCTCGATCACCCGCACGACGGCGGCGTCCTTGCGCGCCTCATCCGGGGAGCCGGCGAAGATGATCTCGCCGCGTTCGATCACATAGAGACGGTCGGCGAATTCGGGCACATGGTAGATGTTCGATTCCGCCAGGAACACGGCGGCGCCGAAGGCGCGGATTTTGCCGAGCGCATCCAGGATCGCGGGCACGATCACGGGCGAGAGCCCCTCGGTCGGCTCATCGAGCAGCAACAGGCTCGGATCGAGCGCCAGCGCACGCGCGATGGAGACCATCTTGCGTTCGCCGCCGGAAAGCGCGTGGCCGCCGCGGCTGCGGTAGCGCTCAAGCTGGGGGAACACACGATACGCCTCATCGAGCCGTTCCTTGGCACTGCGTCTGCGCGGACAAGTCCAGGTCGGCAGCGCAATGTTCTCCGCCACCGTGAGCTCGCCGAATATCTCGCTTTCCTCGGGAGCAAAGCCTATTCCGGCGCGCGCAATCTCAAACGGCCGCAAGCCGGCAATGTTGCGTCCGGCAAATTCGATGGACCCGGCAACGGGCTTGCGAAATCCCATGATGCTGCGCAGGCAGGTCGTTTTGCCGGCGCCGTTGCGGCCTACCAGGCACACGAGCTCGCCGGCGTTGACGTCAAAGCTCACCCCGCGCAGCACCGGGCTGCCCATGATATCCACCGCAAGCGCTCGGACCGTGAGCATCAGTGCTGCCTGCGCTTGCCCACGACCGCGGCAATGAGCTGAGCGTCCGAGAAAAATTCCTTCGGCGGCAGATCGGCAAGCATCTTTCCGGCGGAAAGCGCGATGATGCGGCTCGAATAGGCCGCCACCAGGTCCATGTCATGTTCGACCAGGACGATCGCCTTGACGCCGGCCTTGCGGCCTGCGGCGATCAGGATCTGCATGATGGCGTGCTTATCCGCGGTGGATACGCCCGACGTAGGCTCATCGAGAAGAATGACCTGCGGGTTGAGCGCGAAGGCCGAGGCGACATCGAGCAGTTTCTTTTCGCCTTGCGAGAGCGCCGCCGCGGCGGTGGCGAGCCGATCACTGAGCCCGAACATTTCGGCCACCTCGCGCACGCGCGCGGCAATCGCTGCGTCCGCGGCAAGGCGCCCGAACAGCTGCCAGCGTTTGCCTTGGCGCGAGATGAGCGCGGTCGCGATGGTGTCACGCACGGTGAGCTGCGGGAAAACTGCAATCAGCTGAAACGAACGGGCCAAGCCGCGGTCGGCAAGCTTGCCCGGCCCCATGCCGGCGATGCTCCTGCCCATGAACAAAACCTCGCCCGCGCTGGGCCGCAGCAGCCCGGTGAGGAGATTAACCAAGGTCGTCTTGCCTGCGCCGTTTGGGCCGATAATGGACACGAGCTCGCCTTCGGAAACGGCGATGCTCACATCATCAAGCGCGCGAAACTCGCCAAAATTCTTGCTCAACTGGCGCGTTTCAAGCAGCACGCTCATGGCTGCGCCCGTGCCGATGCCCGCGGCCACAAATCAAGAATTCCGGCGATGCCGGCAGGAAAACCGATGACCACGACCGCGAGAATCGCGCCCAGGATGAAACGCCAATACTGGGTGAGCGACTGGAGCTGATCCTGCAGCAGCGTGAAAGCGAGCGCGCCGAGGATGGGACCGAAAAAATTGGAAAAGCCGCCCAGCACCGTCATGAACACCAACTGGCCGGAATGGGTCCAATAGACGAGCTCGGGATCGGCAAGGCCAATGCGAAATCCAACGATGGCGCCGCCGGCGGCGCCGAATGCCGCCGAGATCACGAAGGCCGCCAGCCGAAATCGATGCACATGCACGCCGAGATATTCGGCTTTCCTCGCGTTATCGCGAACAGCGCGCAGATGCAGCCCGAACGGCGAATGAACAATGCGCCACATCAAAAACGTGGCGATGATCAGGAGCGCGAGACAGTAGTAATAGAACGGACCGGCCAAGAGCTCGATCTTGTTGTACGGCGCAAGCTCAAGGCCGAGAATGTTCATGCGCGGAATGCGCATGCCGCTGTCGCCGCCGGTCAAGTGATAGAATTTGAACAGGAAGGAATAAAACAACATGCCGAAGGCAAGGGTAAGCATTCCAAAGAATATCCCGGTATGGCGCACGCACAGCAACCCAATCGGCAATGCGACTGCCATGCTGATGCACATCACCCCAAGGAGCACCAGCTCGAAAGACTGCAAGCCGAACACACCCGCAAGCAGCGCCGACCCATAGGCTCCGATACCGAGAAACATGGCATGCCCGAATGAAAGCAGCCCGGTGTAGCCGAACAACAGATTGAAGCCGAGCAGCGCGATGGCATAGCCGAAGAACGGGATCATCAAAGTGGCGTAATAAGGCGGAGCGAGCACCGGCAGCAATGCCAGCGCGGCAGCCGCTGCGGCTGCGAATACGGCGGCACCCTTCATGCAACCGGCTTTCCGAACAGGCCGGCGGGGCGCAACAGCAGAACGGCGATGACGATCACGTAGACGGCCAGCACCTCGAACTCGGGGTAGAGCACGATGGCAAAGGCCCGCATCAGGCCGACGATGAGCGAGCCGACAAGCGCACCCGGCATCGAGCCTAGACCGCCGATCACCACGACTGCAAAGGCTTCCACAACAAACTCGATGGCCATATCGAGAGAGGCGGCCGCGGTAGGGACGATCAACGCGCCGGCCGTGGTGCCGAGCGCAGCGCCGAGCGTGAACACCACCGAATAGATGCGCCGGACATCGACTCCGAGCGCCTCGGCCATGGCGCGATTTTCCGCCGTGGCACGCACGATGCGGCCGAAATTGGTGCGCCCAAGCAGCGCCCCGAGCGCCGCCGCGGTTGTGATCGCGGCGCCGATCACAAGCAGATTATAGACCGGAACGCCGAAATCGCGCGTATTGATCGTTCCATAAATCAGGTAGGCATTATCGAGCGAGCGTGGGTTGGCTCCCCAAAAGAAGCGAAAAACATCCTGGAACATAAGGACGAGCGCAAAGGTGAGCAGAAGCGCAAAGCTTTCGTCTCGCCCATAAACGCTGCGGAGCATTCGCTCGATCGGTGGCCCGACGACGCCCAGCAACAGGCCGGCGATAACGAGCCCCGGAAAGATCAACCAGGGAGACAGGCCAAGCTGTGTCGCATAGGCGATGAAGGTGACGCCGAAATAGGCGCCGAGCGCATAGAATGATCCACAGGCCAAATTGATGATTTTCTGGACGCCAAACACAAGCTGCAAGCCGGCCGCTACCAGGAACAAAACGGCGGCGTGAAACACGCCGCCGACAAGAATGTTGGCGAATGCCGACACTGCGAAGCGGTCAAACCTTGAATTGGGCGGTCTTGATCCACTCCCAGAAATTTGCTCCCGGGGGCTTTTGCAAATCGGACGCAAACATGGTCTCGAAATTACCGAGCGTCACAAAGTCGTAGCTATTATTATGAGTGGTGAACCCCTGCACGAAGGTCTGCTCGGCGATATGGTCCTTGCGCCACGAGCTCTTGCCACCGAGGCTTTCGATCGAAAGGCCCGCCAACGCATCGATGACGTCGTCCTGGGAGGGCCAGTTGCCGTTCTTCGCCCTGGACGCAGCTTCGACCGCCGCCTTGTAGGAGGCGAGCGCGAAATAGGCGCGGTCCGCCTCCCATTCCGGGTAATCGTTATAGGTCTTGGCGTACCAGGCCACGAACTCCTTGGCGAGCGCAGATGCATTCGGGTTGGCAAAATAAAGCGTATTGTGTCCGAACAGCATGCCCTCCGGCGTGAACTCCTTCTTCATCAAGGTGTGCTGCCAGCCGGCGGCGGGAAACACGAGCTTGGTGTTCCTGGTCAGCTCGGCCGCATGCGCCTGCTTCATGAAGACCGGCAGATCGGCAAAGAGCAGCGATGAGAAGATCAGGTCGGGCTTTGCAGCCTTGAGCGCCGCGACATGACTGGTCAGATCCATGGTCCCGACCTTCGGCCATTGCTCAGTGACGACGTTGTGCTCGATGTTGAAGCGCTTGAGGATGGCAACGAACGCGGCCATGTTGTTGCGTCCATAGGAATAATCGGGATTGATGCCGGCGACGGTGACGAATTTTCCTTTCCAGTATTTGATTGTCAGCAGCGAGGACATGACGGCCTCGCATTCATTATCGGTGCTGCGGAAGAGGTAGCGGGGATTAGGGATCTTCTCATCCACGCCGTCCTGGGTCGTGCCGTCCCAGTAGATGGTCAGCGCGCGCGCCTCCTCCACCACCGGGCCGAGCGCAAGCCCCACGCCGGTGGAGATGATGCCCTGCACGCAATCGACCTTCTCCTGCTGCACGAGCTTGCTGAAACGCTCGATGGTGTCCTTGGGCGAGGACTCCTCCTCGATGACAAGCTCGATCTTGCGCCCGGCGATGCCTCCGTTCGCGTTGAATCGATCCGCTGCCCACTGAGCGGCGCGGATGCCGTTCTCTCCCGGCGCTGCGGCAATTCCGGATCTCGGCGCCAGAATTCCGACGCGCACCGGCTTGTTCTGCGCAATCGCGGGCGCGCCAATGCGTCCCGCGACCGAAAGCGCCGCGGCGGCGGCCGCCGATTTCAGGATGGTGCGACGAGAAAAGGCCATGGTGTCCTCCCTTGTAATTCTTTCGCTTTCATTGCCGGTTCGCCGGATATATCAGACGCATTTCTTGGCTGCGACAAAAGCGGGGTGCGACATCATGCTCCGCGTTGCTCTTTTCGCTGCAAGAAGGCGTCAATTTGATCGGACGTCATCGTCCAGTCATTGTCGAGATTGGCAATCACCTCCCGCATGAACGGTTCCGCCCAGTGGATGGCACGATCCGTGTCGCCCAGGTAATCGAACAGGATGGCAAGCGCGAGTTGCAGCGGACTTCCCCCCTCATAGGTCCATTCGAAGCCGAACTGGGTGAAACGCTTGACCTCGTAATGCTCATCGAGCGGCCGCCCGTCGACCGTTACCACGAGGCCATCGATCGTCCGCTTGCCTTCGTACGTCTTCATGGCTCACATCGATACGGTTGCCCGCGTGAAGCTTTCCACATAGTCCATCAGCTTGTCGCTGGCGCGCGCGGCGGCTTCGCCATTGCCGTTGGCGATTGCGCGCGCCTCATTGGCGTGCAGCCGGGCGCACAGCGGCAGGTCGGCGGCCTCGCGGTAATGCATGTACCAGAACCGGCGCGACAGGCCTTGCAGCAGTTTCATCGAACGCGCGGCGTAATCGTTGTGCGCCGCTTCGATCATCAACGCATTGAGCTCGCGATCGAGCCGCATGAACGCGATATCGTCATTGGTTTTCGCTGCCCGGTCCATGCCTTGCGCGATGGCGAGCATGCTCTCCCGCTGGGGCCCGGTTGCGCGCTCGGCACCGGCGCGACAGAGCAAACGCTCGAGCTCGCGGCGCACTTCGAGCAGCAGGAGCTGATGGCGCGGATTGATGTCGGAGACGAGAATGCCTTTGCGCGGCAGGATGGTGACCAGCCCTTCCCGCGCGAGCCGCTGCAGAGCCTCCCGGATCGGCGTGCGGCCGATCCTGAAGCTGGCCGAGAGCATCTGCTCGGACAGGATATCGCCCGGCTTGAGCCGGAGCGTGACGATCTGCTCCTCGATCAAGCGGTAGGCTTGCTCGGTCAAGCTTGCGGCCCGCGGCGAGCCGCGCGGACCAGGCTGCCGGGCCACACGTCTCGTCATCGCAGCGCTGCGCGCGGGCATGGCGGTGAGGCGATCGCACAACCGTGTGATATATGTGTCGTATATTACGGTTACGGCGCCGCGCGTCAAGGAGAGCGATTTTTCCATGGCATCAGCAGGGACCAGCAATATCAGACCGCAACCGGATCGTGTTCTTACCGAATATCGCCGATTATGTGCTCGGATATGAGATCACGAGCGCGCTCGCCTATGAGACGGCACGCCATTGTCTCATTGATGCGCTTGGCTGCGCGCTTGCGGCGCTGGGCTATCCCGCCTGCCGGAAGCTCCTGGGACCCATCGTGCCGGGAACGGTCGTAGCGAATGGCGCCAGGGTGCCGGGCACGCAGTTCGAGCTCGATCCCGTGCAGGCCGCCTTCAATATCGGCACCATGATCCGCTGGCTCGATTTCAACGACTGCTGGCTGGCCGCGGAATGGGGGCACCCTTCCGACAACATCGGTGCCATTCTTGCTGCCGCCGATTGGCGCTCGCGCAACGCCATCGCCGCGGACAAGGCGCCGCTGACCATGCGCGACGTGCTCACGGCCATGATCAAGGCGCACGAAATTCAGGGCTGCCTCGCGCTCGAAAATGCCTTCAACAAGGTCGGGCTCGATCACGTCGTGCTGGTGAAGGTCGCCTCGACGGCGGTCGCCGGCGCTGTTCTTGATCTGAGCCGTGACGAAATCATCAATGCCTTATCCCACGCCTGGATTGACGGGCATAGCCTGCGCACTTATCGCCACGCGCCCAATACCGGATCGCGCAAGAGCTGGGCCGCGGGCGACGCGACGAGCCGCGCCGTTCGTCTCGCCCTGATCGCCAAGACCGGCGAAATGGGGTGCCCGTCCGCGCTGACGGCGAAGCGCTGGGGCTTCCATGACACGCTTTTCAATGGCCAGCCAATCGTGTTGAAGCAGCCGTACGCCTCTTACGTGATGGAAAATGTATTGTTCAAAATTTCTTTTCCGGCCGAGTTCCATGCGCAGACGGCGGTGGAAGCGGCCTTCATTCTGCGCCGCAGGCTCGAAGCGATGGGGAAGACGTCACACGACATCGCAAAAGTGATCATCCGAACCCAGCGGCCCTGCATCGAGATTATCGACAAGAGCGGCCCGCTCCACAATCCCGCAGATCGCGACCACTGCATCCAATATATGGTCGCGGTGGCGCTGATCTTCGGCCGGCTCACCGCGGAGGACTACGAGGATGTGGCCGCCGCCGATCCGCGCATCGATCGCCTGCGCGCCAAGATGATTTGTGTCGAGGATCCGCTGTTCACGCGCGACTACTATGATCCAGCAAAGCGATCGATTGCCAACGCGGTGTCGGTAGAGCTCAACGATGGGCCGAGGCTCGACGAAGTGCTGGTGGAATATCCGATCGGCCACAAGCGGCGACGGTCGGAGGGTCTTGCGCTGCTCGAGGCCAAGTTCCGCGCCAACCTTGCACGGCGCTTGCCTGACAACCAGCAAGCCCGCATCCTCTCCGTTTCGTTGGACCAGGCATCGCTCGAGCAAATGCCGGTCCACGAGTATGTGGATTTATACGTGATGCGAGATTAGCGGTTTCCGAGCCGTGCGACGTAACACCGAAATGACGGGTGGCAGCGCCAGCGCGGCGTCCTGCAAATCCGCCCGCAGCCTTTCGTTAAGCTATATTCCCCCAAACTGACGGTTGTTCCCGCCGTTTTTTAAATAAAACACTCTGCGCTGCATTGAACCCTTCCCAATATCTCGCCCGTAATCGTCATGCGGCGCGCGCAGGGGCTGTCCCGTAAGAACGCGTTCACGAGAGCAGGCCATGACCTTGAAGAACCCGCAATTGGTGCGACGTGACGACAGCTTACCGAATCAAAATAGCAAAGCGCGACTAAACGCCAAAGCGGACCGCGTCAACACGCAGATGTTGCTTAAAATGGTCCTCAACAACATGACCCAGGGCGTGTTGATGTTCGACGCAGATACCAGACTGGTCTTCTGCAATCAGCGGTATCTCGACATGTACCGCTTGTCATCGAACCTCGCGAAACCCGGATGCGCTCTCCGCGATCTCCTTGACCAACGAATGGAAGCCGGCACCTTTTCGGGCGATCCGGAAGAATACATCGCTACGTTGCTCGAACGCGTCGCTGGAGGCAAGACTTCATACGACACCTGCAAGCTGGCCGATGGCCGCGTGTTTTCAATCGTAAACAAACCTATGGCGGGTGGCGGCTGGATTGCAACCCACGAAGATATCACCGAACGGCAACGCGCGGAGGAACGAATAGCACATCTGGCCGGCCACGATGCTCTCACCGATCTGCCCAATCGCACGCTGTTGCGCACGCAACTGGAATATGAGCTCAAGCGGGTCAAACGCGGAGAGTGCCTAGCCGTGCTCTGCCTCGACCTTGATTATTTCAAGGGCGTCAATGACACGCTTGGACATCCGGTCGGGGACGAGCTCCTGAAGGTCGTTGCCGACCGGTTGCGTGGTTGTGTCAGAGAGCTTGATACGATTGCGCGGCTTGGCGGCGACGAATTTGCAATCATCATGACTGCGTTGCGGCAGCCGAGCGACGCCGCGGCCCTCGCCAAAAGAGTACGGGACTCAATCGCCCAGCCTTACCTCATCGATGGCCATCAAATCGTGGTGGATATAAGCATCGGCATTTCGATCGCTCCGATTGACGCGATCGAGCCGGATCAGCTGCTGAAAAACGCGGACATGGCCCTCTACGGAGCCAAGGCCGACGGACGGGGCACATTTCGATTTTTCGAGGCCGAGATGGATGCGCGCATGCAGGCGCGCCGGACGCTGGAAATGGATCTGCGCAAGGCGCTGCACCATGAAGAGTTCGAATTGTACTATCAACCGCTTGTCAACCTTCAAACCAATGAAATCAGCGTGTACGAAGCCCTCCTGCGCTGGCACCATCCCACGCGCGGACTGATCTCGCCGGCCGAGTTCATTCCGGTCGCGGAAGAGACCGGCCTCATCATCCCGCTGGGCGAATGGGTGTTCAGAAAGGCCTGCCAGCAGACGGTGAACTGGCCCGATCACGTCAAGGTCGCAGTGAACCTGTCGCCCGCCCAGCTGAAGAACAGGAACGTAGTGCGAATGGTCAAAAGCGCGCTGGAGGACTCCGGCATGGCCGGAAACAGGCTCCAGCTCGAAATTACCGAATCCGTCCTCATGCAGAACACGTTCGCCACGCTCGCAACGCTGCATGAGCTGCGAAAGCTCGGCATTCAGATCGCAATGGACGATTTTGGCACCGGATACTCCTCGCTGAGCTATCTTCGCAGCTTTCCGTTCGACAAAATAAAGATCGATCGGTCTTTTATCGACGACCTCTCGAATGGCGCCGAGCCGCTGGCGATCGTGAATGCGGTGGCCGGTCTCGCCAAGTGCCTCAACATGGTATCGACCGCGGAGGGCGTTGAAACACAACAGCAGCTTGAACAGCTTCTGTCCGTCGGCTGCACGGAAATGCAGGGATACCTGTTCAGCCGCGCGCGGCCCGCTTGCGAAATAGAAGAGCTGTTCCTGCCGCAACTTGGAAAGGCAAGCGATATGAAGGATGCTCAGCGCCAGGAAGGCGCAGCTGCTTCCGGCGTTGCGTAATTATTGATTGCGGCGTTCTTGTTTTGGCATCAATGCTACGGCGCCGACCGTAGCAAGACAGCCGGGCTGGCTTGTATATTGCGTGGATGAGCACTCCGCATTTGGACATGGCAGAACTCGGCGCGCTTCTGGGCGATCCTGCGCGCGCGAGCATTCTCACGGCACTCATCGACGGCCGCGCGCTCACCGCGACGGAGCTCGCGGAGGTTGCCGGTGTCGCGCCGCAGACCGCGAGCGGGCATCTCGCCAAGCTCACCGCGGCCAATCTGCTCGACCTCCGCAAGCAGGGAAGGCACCCCTATTACCGGGTCGCATCGCCGCTGGTCGCCAGCATGCTCGAAAGCGTGATGTCGGTTGCCGCCATGCAATTGCCGCCACGCCGCACACCCTCGTCCCGGCTTGACGAGGGCATGCGCACGGCGCGAACCTGCTACGACCATATCGCCGGCCGTCTCGGTGTGGCTATCGCCGACACGCTCGTTACGCGCGGTTACGTCCTCCTCGCCGACGACGGCGGCGAGGTCACGCCGGCCGGCGCGGACTTCCTGGCAGCCTTCGGCGCAGCGCTGAGCCGCAAGGGTCTGCGGCGCGTCTTTTGCCGGCCCTGTCTCGATTGGAGCGAACGGCGTTGGCACCTTGCCGGCGCGGTCGGTGCAGCGCTCTGCAACCGCTGCATTGATCTGCACTGGATCGAACGCGCGCAAGGTACGCGCGCCTTGACCATTACCCCAAAAGGCCGTCGCGGCTTTGCTGATAATTTCGGCGTGATTCTCAATCAGCAGTAAATGCCCGAAAGACCAAATTCCAAAGCCTCGAGCTGGGGTGTAGTTGCTGACCGCCGATACGAAAAAGATTAAAGCAGCCCAAGCCCGCGGCCCAGCTGAACAAGACCTGCTACAACGCACATCACGCACAGCGCCTGCATGACGTGGCGCATGATCCGGCGGCCTTGGCTCTCGCCCAATCGATATAACAGTTCAATCGCGCTGAACCACGTGGTCAGAGTTCCCAGAAAAAAGCCGGCGAGAACTATCAAGCCGCTATCGGATCCGATTCCGAGAATCGCAAATACCGAGCCTATTGCGAGCAGATTCTCGGGATGAGTCACGCTCGCCGAGAGCGCTATCACAAACGCCAGGCTCGTGCCGACGTAGATCCATTTCTGCTCGCGCCCCTCGTTTTGCCACGGCAGTCCCAATACGGCGCTGCGGTTTACGACGTAGAGAAGCGCTATCCCGCTCAGGATCAGGATCGGGCCCTGGATGACGGGATTGTAAAGAATCCGCAGCGAAGCGAAAACACCGCCGAACAAATCAATAACGATAAAGAACCCCGCCGCGACAACGACGTCGCCAATTACGCTTCCTGCAATGATTGCAGATACCATTGAGTGGCGTTGCTGGGCGCGCAGATGCAGGCACCAAACGGCAACTGGACCGACCGGAAAGCCAATTGCGGCGCCGGCTGCAAAGCCAAGCAGGCCGCTGTACAAACTGCCTATTTCGGGGGCAGCCAGCACATAAGGAGCGATCCCCGCTATGCCGGCGCCAACCAGCGTTGGAACGATCCCCAGCTTGAAGCGAAACGTGGCAATTGCGGCAGCGATCGTGATGGCAAGCGCCCACGGGTCAACGCTTGCGAGCCTCGGTAGGCTCAAGTCGAGTCCATAAACAGTTACGGGCGCCAAGTCGGTGAACAGCGTGCGATTGCCGAATCGCAGTGCAAAAGTCAGAAAGACCCCAAGCAGCCCGCCGGTGACCGCGGACAACATGGCATTGATGATCTTGTTATTGCGAAAGACTTCAATGAAGGGCGCAATGAGAAAAATCCATAGAAAGGTTGGAATAAACGTGAACCATACTGTGAGCAGTCCGGCCAAGGCAGCTCCTGCGACCGGATTGATGACGCCGGGATGGCGATAGGCGGCCGTAAAGCCGACGAATTGCAGAAACTGTATGACAGGTCCGGGAACAAGCTCGGCGAGCGCAAGGCCATCGAGCGCTTCGCCGTAGGTGAGCCACCCGTACGCCACCGCCTGAGTGGCGACATAAGTATTGACGGCGTAGGGACCACCGACCGACAAGGCCGCCATCTCGCTCAGCAAAATCGCGATGCGGCTGTAGATGTCCTCCCAACCCAAGATGACGATGAGCGTGATAAGTGGGACGAACCAGAGTGCAAGCCATAAGACCAAGGTCCACAATAGTCGAGCGGCGGAGGGGCGCGTGTGGTCGAGCAGATCTTTTTCATCAGGCGGCTTCGCAACGCCGGGCTGCCGAAACGGCTGCACCGGTTCCGCTCTGCCAAGCATTTTGCCGATCTCAAGCAATCCGGCAGAGAGTCCGAGCAACACCGCGCCGATGACGACAATCGCGAATGAGAGATTGAAGAAGAATGTACCGATGAATGCCAAGGCCGCCAGCACCGTCATAAGGCGGGTCCGCAGGAAGCGCCTTGCGATTCGAAGCAGCGATTGCAATACGATCACAAGAACCGCGGGTTTCACGCCAAACAACAACGCCTCGCCGAGCTCCGAGTTGGCCCCGGCGACATACCCATAGCTCACCGCCATCATGCAGATCATTCCGGGCAGGATGAACAAACCGCCGGCGACAATACCGCCCAGCACGCGATGCATGAGCCAGCCGACATAGGTTGCGAGCAGCTGCGTTTCTGGACCCGGTAGCGCGATGGAGTAGTTGAGCGCGTTGAGAAACCTCGCTTCGGAAATCCAGCGCTTTTCCTCCACCAGGATGCGGTGCATGGCAACGAGTTGTACGGCGGGGCTGCCGAAGCTCAGCAGTGCAAGCCGCGACCAGACGCCAAGCGTGTGACGCAGGGCCGGCCGGCTGCCCGCATCCATCCCGGTTCCGGCATCTGAAATCGGCTTGCTGCGCGTCGCAAGAGAGTCCGTGGCGGTCATACCTATGTTCCACCGCTACGAACGGTTTCTACGTGATTGCTTCCAAAGAATGAGGAGCATATTCCCATCAGCAAGTGGAACGCAATCAACTGCTGTTCTTGCTTGACAGCGTGCAGGAAGAAGCAATCCGCGACGAGGCAGCGGCGTCGCTGTCGGAGGCGCGCGCGCAGCTTGCACGCGCTCTTGCTGCACGCGGGCGTCCGGAAGAAATAGAGATTTTGAAGGCCAAGGAGAGAGGGGCGGAGAATCAATTGCAGGCTGTGCTAATGACAAGCTTCTTCTTTGTGCCCAGCATTATGCTTTCCGGCATCCTGTTTCCATTTGATTTGCGGGAATGCCGCATTGGGCGCAGATCGTGAGCGAGTGCCTGCCGTTGACACATTTCGGGCGCATCACAAACGGCTGAAGCTGATCCCCCCAATGAAGCCCTCCAACATCCGGCCAATAACGATGAAAATGGTCTTGCTGGATCGGAAAAATCATACCATTCTTGCCGCTTCGACAAACGCAGGGAGCACGCTCATGCTGGGTACGAGATGGGGCCTGTCAGTAGTTTTTGTCTCATTGGCAACGCTGCTGATCGGGGTCGGCGAGGCAAGGAGCCAGGCGGCGCAGCTTCAGGTTTGCAACCAATCTAATCAGACAGCATATGTGGCAGTCGCCCGGCACGCTGGCTTCAACGATCCGCGCCTTATCCTTTCGGGCTGGTACAACGTGGGCCCCGCCTCCTGCAGCACGTTCAATGTCTTTATACCGTGGGGAGATTTTTACCTCTACGCAGATGGCGACCAAGGCGGGGTTTGGAGCGGAAATGATACGCGATTTTGTGTTACCGATCAGGCCTTTTCGAGATGGGTTGACCCGTCGCCTGGTTGTCCGCCCGGCCTCTATATCGTCGGATTCAATCGGTATTATACTTCCGGCACCTCCGTTGTTACTTGGACCTTAAACCCATGAGAGTCGGTTCAAGTCGTGGGTGCAGAGCGGCTTCGCGCCCGGCAGAACGTTCTCGGCCGGGTCGCATCTAGGACAGCGTAGTTACCGCAGGACGAAAGCCGGCTATCGCTTCGGCGCGGGCTGCAGCACTAGCTCGCCTGTTTTGCTGGCAGTTTGCTGTGCAGACGGGGCAATCGAAGATTTCTTCACCTTCGATGAGTCTACTTTGGGAGCGGGGAGAGCAGTCCCCTCCGAGAGCGTATTGGGAACGCTCTGTGCGAAGCCGCTCGGCTGAGACGTTTGCGCCTGGCTGCCGACGGGGGCCAGACCAGCGATACCCATCACTGCGGCAGACAAGGCGGCGATGACGATACGGGAGTTCATTTCAAGTTACCTCTCTAGAATTGCTCAAGTCCTTCCTGGACCGGCAGGTGTCGCCCGAGTGTCGCCCTACGGCTGCAGCCGAGCCATCGTTTTACGGACGCGGCCATGGCCTGAAGCGTGACCCTAATGACCCGCTGAGACATAATTGTGGCCAGCGTGCGTCTGCTATTGTGTATAGCGAAAAACGAGGAAAACCGCCAAGGGCAGTCCTAATGTGATGACGCCGGGGTAGCTCAATCGCGTGCTCTCGCAAAAATTTGCAAACCGCCCGGGTGGACAATCACGCGGCCGTGAGCTTGTCATGCACCGGGCGATCCGACGAGCCTTCGGTCCATGGCCGGCAGCGCGCTCGCTGCCGTGCGCTTCACCGCAATCTGACCGGCCGCGGATAAGCACAGACCGTCTGCTCAATCGCATGCCGCGGCGAGCGACAGTTCTTCTGAGCACTGGCCTGGCGCTGCTCGCGCCGCAGAACGCGTGGGCGGCTCCCGTCCTCGATGGCTCGACCCTGCGCTGGCCGTGGGCGCTGCCGTTTATCGGCATCCTGCTCACCATTGCAGGCGGACCGTTGCTGTTCCCCAAAATCTGGCACGCCCATTACGGCAAACTCGCTTTCGTCTGGGGCACGCTTACAGTCGCGCCGCTTGCGGCCGTTTTTGGCGTGCCGATAGCGGCCGGCGCGTTCGTGCACGCCATGCTGGCGGAATATTTGAGCTTCATCGTGCTCCTGTTCGCGCTTTATGTTGTAGCGGGTGGAATTCTTCTGACCGGCCATCTGCGCGGAACGCCGGTCACCAATACCGCCATTCTGACGTTCGGCACGCTGATTGCGAGCGTTGTCGGCACCACCGGCGCGGCGATGATTCTCATTCGTCCTCTCATTCGCGCCAATGCCGCGCGCCTCCACAATATCCACGTCATTGTTTTTTTCATTCTTCTGGTCGGCAATATCGGCGGCGCACTGTCTCCCCTCGGCGACCCGCCGCTCTTCGTCGGTTTCCTGCGCGGCGTTGATTTCTTCTGGACCACCCGCAACCTCTGGCAGCAGACCGCGCTCGTTGCAGGTCTCGTCCTGGCAGCGTTCGTCGCCCTCGATCTTTGGCATTACCGGGCGGATCGCAGGATCACGACTGTTGGCGAAAACGTCCCGCCGGCCCAGCTCGGCATCAGCGGCAGCATTAATCTCGTCCTGATTGCGGGGATCGTGGGCGCCATTCTCGCCTCGGCGATCTGGCAACCGGGCATGCGCTTCGAGGTCTACGGCACCGTTCTCGAACTCCAGGACGTCGTTCGCGACGGTGCGTTGGTGTTGATCGCGCTCATGTCGCTTGCCCTTACGCCCAACGAGCACCGGGAAGCGAACGGCTTTACCTGGGACCCGATCGTGGAAGTTGCCATCCTGTTTGCCGGCATCTTCACCTGCATCATCCCGGTCATTGCCGTGCTCGAAGCGGGCAACCAGGGCGCCTTTTCCTGGCTGCTTGCCGCAGTCACCACGGGCGAAGGAAGCCCGCACGCGGCGGCTTATTTCTGGTTGACAGGAATTCTCTCCGCCGTTCTCGACAACGCGCCGACATACCTTGTTTTCTTCGAGCTCGCCGGCGGCAACGCAGGCGAGCTCATGGGACCGCTGGCCCCCGCCCTTGCGGCGATCTCAATGGGCGCCGTCTACATGGGCGCCATGAGCTATCTCGGCAATGCGCCCAACCTGATGATCTATGCCATCGCCGTCGAGCGCGGCATCAAGATGCCAAGCTTCCTCGGCTACATGATCTGGTCGAGCACGATCATGCTGCCGGTGCTCGCGCTCGTTACCTTCGTTTTCGTCGCGCCACCTTGGTAGCAGAGCGGTTGGCGCCCGTGCTGCGCGCCGCCTTCTTGCGGGCGGTCACTGGCAATACCGCAACCGCCTCGATCTCCAGCAAAGCGCCCTCACGCGCAAGACCGGATATGGCAATGGTGGTGCTCGCGGGCCGATTCTGGTCGGCGAGATAGCTGTCGCGCACCTGGCGAAAGACCGGAAGGTATTTCACATCGACGAGATAGTTGTTGAACTTCACCACATGCTGGAACTGTCCGCCAACGGCGGCGAGCGCAGTCTTGAGATTTTCGAAGGTCTGCACCGCCTGGAGGCGAAATTCGCTGCTGATCTTGCCTTCGCGATCGTTGCCGAGCTGGCCGGCGATGTAGACGAGCCGGGCGGGAGCGGTGACCTCGACGACGTGGGTATAACCCGGCGGTTTGGACAGTCCCTGCGGATTGATGAAACGGGTTTGACTCACGGGCTCCTCCTGTTTGCGTGCGGCCTGAAACATATCACGTTTCTGCCGCGCCGGATGTTTGTTAACGGCTCGATTACCTTCCGTGGTAACGCCTGTTTACGATTGTGACATAACGACAAGAACGCAACATCGTGTCCCCTTCCTCGCGCCTTACGTCGGTACCGGAGGGGACACACTTCCGCCCGGACGCACTGGCATTTTCTCGCATGCACCCGCAAGTCGGCGGGCGTGTTTGGGGGGATTCTCGCCTTGTCTATCCGTCGCCCGATGGGCTCAGGGTGCGGCGCCAAGCATATTATCTGTTCCGGCATTGTCGTCCTGACGCTTGCGGTGACGAGCGGATCGGCTTGCGCCCAGAATTTTTTCGAGGCGCTGTTCGGGAGCCTGTGGAAAACGCCGCCGACCGCCTATGCCGATCCTTCCGGGCAGCTCAACCCGCTCGGAGGGCACCTGGATGTGGGCGGGACGGCTTACTGCGTTCGCTTGTGCGACGGCCGTTATTTCCCCATTCAACGCCATGCGAACATCACGACCGCGCAGGCTTGCAGCTCCTTCTGTCCCGCGAGCGCAACCAAGATCTACAGCGGCGGCAGCATCGAACACGCCGCCGACCCGGACGGAAAGCGATATTCGGAGCTCGACACTGCCTTTGTGTATCGAGAGAAGATCGTGCCGGGCTGCACGTGCAACGGCAAGGACGCGTTCGGATTGGTCAACACTAAAATTGCCGACGATACGACCCTTCACCCCGGCGACATCGTTGCAACCAATACCGGCCTGATGGCGTATAACGGCGGCAGCAAACAGCCCAATTTCACGCCCATCCAGGCCTATAGCGCGCTGTCGCCGGACCTGCGGCGCACGCTCGCGGAGACCAAAGTGACGCCCGTAACGGAAAAGCCCGCAGCTCCGGTCAAGCAGGCGGAGGCGAGCCCGCGCGGCAGCAAGAACAAGCGGGTTCAGGCCGACAGGTAGTCCGCGACGTCTTCGACAAGCGACAGCGCGCAGGTCAGCCCCGGCGATTCGATCCCGAACAGGTGCACCATGCGGGGAAGTCCGTGCTGGCACGGCCCCTCGATCATGAAATCGGCGGCGGGCTCGCCGGCTCCCGTCAGCTTGGGCCGAATCCCGGCATAGTCCGGCGCGAGCGAATCGTCCGGCAGGTTCGGCCAGTAGTCGCGGATGCGCGCGTAGAAATCTCTCGCCCGGCGCGGCTCGACATCATAATTCTCGCGCTCGATCCACTCGACATCGGGTCCAAACCGCATCCGGCCGGCAAGATCAAGCGTCACGTGGACGCCGAGGCCGCCGGGCACTGGGGCGGGATAGATCAAGCGCGAAAAGCCGGGGCGGCCGCAATAGCTGAAATAATTTCCCTTCGCGAGAACGAGGCGCGGTACGCGCTCGGGTGGATAGCCTTGCGTGGCGCGCGCGAGCTTTTGCGCACCGAGGCCGGCGCAATTGATCACCGCATCAAAGACGATCGACTCTCCACCGAAATGAGCCTGCCATCCGCCAACGACTTGAGCGAGGCGATCAATGCGCGTGTTGAAGGCAATAACGCCGCCGTGATCCTCAAGATCGCCGCGCAGCGCCAGCATGAAACCATGGCTGTCGATAATGCCGGTTTCCGGCGAGCGCATCGCCGCGACGCAGGCAAGCTGCGGCTCGAGCCGCTTCGCCGCGGCACCATCGATGATTTCGACGCCTTCCACCCCATTGACCTGCGCCTGCTTGAAGATTGTTTCGAGGCGGGCGACCTCGCTCTCATTCGTGGCGACGACGAGCTTGCCGTACTTGCGATGGGGCACGCCATGGGTGGCGCAGAAATCATAGAGCATGCGGCGGCCGCGCGGGCAGTGATAGGCGCGCAAGGAGCCGGTCGGATAATAGAGTCCGCCGTGAATGACCTCGCTGTTGCGTGAAGAGATGCCGGTGCCGATGCCGCTTTCGGCCTCCGCGACGATGACCTCATGGCCGCGCTGCACCATGGCGCGCGCCACGGCGAGGCCGACCACGCCGGCCCCGACCACCAGCACCTGCATTCTCGCTGCCTCGCTCACGCCTCGACCGGCAGACCGGTATAGTTCTCGGCCATGGACCGCGCGGCAGCCTGCGAGCTCGTCACATAATCGAGCTCAGCGAGCTGGCGCCTGCGATCGAAGGCGTTGTGATTGGGGTCGAGGTGGAACAGCTGAGTCATCCACCACGAAAAACGCTGCGCCTTCCACACCCGCCGCAGACAGGTTGCGGAATAACGTTCCAGCAGATCGGTGTTGCCTGAGCGATAGTATTTGGTAATCGCACGGCACAAGACCAGGACGTCGGCCAAGGCCAGATTCATTCCTTTTGCGCCAGTGGGCGGCTGGATGTGCGCGGAGTCGCCGGCGAGAAACAGCCGGCCATATTGCATCGGCTCGAGCACGAAGCTGCGCATGGTCGTGATGCCCTTCTGCAGCATGGTTCCCTCGGCGAGTGGCCGCGTGCCACCCAGCCGGGCGTGCAGCTCCTGCCAGATGCGCGTGTCGGGCCAGTTCTCGATGTCATCGTCGGGCGGGCATTGCACGTAGAGACGCGCCAGCGTCGGCGAGCGCATGGTGTAAAGCGCAAACCCGCGATCGTGGTAGGAATAGATCAGCTCATGCTCCGGTGGCGGCGATTCGGAAAGAATGCCCACCCAATTGAACGGATATTCGCGGTCATAGGCCGTGAGCGCGCTCGCCGGAATGCTGGGGCGGCAGATACCGTGGAAGCCGTCACAACCGCCGATGAAGTCACAGACTATCTCGTGCTGCTTCCCGGCATGCTGAAAACGGATCTTTGGCGCCTTGCCGCCCAAATCATGCACACTGACATCGGCGACCTCGAACAGGATCTGTCCGCCATCGGCGAGCCGCCGCGCCACCAGATCCTTGATCACCTCCTGCTGCCCATAGATGGTGATACCCTTGCCCACGAGCTCGCGGAAATTGATGTAGTGCAGAGCGCCCGCAAAGGCGAAATAGACCCCGTTGTGAAACATACCCTCGCGCTGCATACGCTCGCCGACGCCGGTTTCCACCAGCAAATCGCTCGCCCATTGCTCGATCAGCCCGGCACGGATGCGGCTTTCGATGTACTCGCGGCTGCGGTTTTCCAAGATGATGGAATCGATGCCCTCCAGGCGGAGGAGATGGGAAAGCATCAACCCCGCCGGACCAGCGCCAACGATTGCAACCTGCGTGCGCATCCGATCTTCCAACGTGAAATCAAAGGCTCATAAATTCGGGCGTGAGAGCGACGCTTACTTTCTGCACGTTTGACATTTTCGAGGCCTGTTTCGTTGCTCCCACAGTCGCAAAATAGGGTCAAGCCCGTCACTCCCCTCAAGCTAGCGGGACGGCAGGCGGAGGCGCCGCAATTCTTCCAAATGCCCCATAACCGGACTCATGACAGCCAACCAAGGTGATCTGAGTTCATCCCTCAAGCTACCCACTGCAGACTTAGTTCCACAGCAAGAAACGGAGTGCCGCAGGCGTGCTGTGGGCTTAACTGACCTGTGACGCTGGCAACTCGCACCAGGAGCGAGGTTGCCAAAACATTGATGCCGCTTCGATTTGATGCTCGCCCCTATGACCACCGCTTCGCTCTTGGGCGATCGAAATAATTACCGCTACCAAGCGGCGTTTCTAGCGAGGGTGGAGTGCAAGACATGACGGAATCCTCTGTTGCGAAGTGTTTTCGGGATAACCAGCAACGACCTAAGGACAATCCCGAATTAAAGTTTGCATTGCTTTGTCCAATTACCGGCCATCCGTGCGAAGGCGATCTTGCTTATCTATGCGAAGAATACGGCTGTGCTCGCAAGGGTGGCTTATCGCCGCACTCCCATGAGAATCTTTGAATGGCGGCGGAGTTCGCGTGTAGTGCTTTCGGGTCGTCCGCGGGCTTGCCTCAAAGGCAACAGGCAAAACGACCGGAGTGGCCGATGTTAAGTGAAATCTATGAGCTGCGGTAAAGAGCCCACCTGCAGGTGAGCCCGCTTACCCTCCATACTCTCATTCAATTCTGTAACCACTCACGCATCTCGTCCAGAAATCGGCGGGCGTCGCTCTCGTGCTGGAAGCCGACGATGAAGTCGTCGGCGTAGCGCACGATCCTTTGAAGATGCGAAGGGCCTCGTTTTACCTCAGCTCGAAACGCTGCTCCGGGAGCACTTGTTACGGCTCATATGACCGCATAACGTTGAAGGATCGTCTCGTTGGCTTCGGGTGAGCCGCACAAAATAGCAGGTAGGACCTTGCATTTGTGCACTGCGGCAACCAATTGCCCCGTCAGCAGTTACTACGCACGACTCTAATGGATTTCATGGTACGTCATGCTCAGCCTTCGGAAAACACTCGCAAGTCTGGCTCGCAACAAACGCAAATGGGAAACGCTCCTTGCCGCTGCGCGCGTC